>JAHEBG010000149.1 GCA_024642445.1 Gammaproteobacteria bacterium
GGTGCCCGGAAATACCGCAGCCACTACCTGCGCCAGGCCCACGGCAATGGCTACGGTCCAGGTAATGTCTTTTTGCGGATCATTCAGCCCGGTATTGCGTTCGGCCCAGAACATCACCAGTGCGCCCAACACCAAAGCCCACGCCACCGGCTGCACGGTGTCAGGAAGCGTAAGCCCCAGCTTGCTGGCCACTAAACCCAGTACCGCAGTAATGGCAAATGCCACGCCCAGTTTCAGGGCATAGGCGCGGTTGTTTTTGTCGTGCAATTCGGTCAGCAATTGCCAAAGGCGCTGCCGATAAATCAGGGTTACCGCCAGAATGGCGCCGGCCTGTATGCCAATATTGAACAGCTCAGAACGCGCGCCCAGCCAATGCTGGGCAATCAGCAGGTGCCCGGTGCTGGAAATCGGCAGAAATTCGGTAATGCCTTCAATAATGCCCAAAATCAGGGCGGCAAGCAGCTCGTTCATGGGGGCTCTGGGGTGCGGACAATGCTCATTATAGGCCGAGATACGGCAATGGCGGTGTTGTCATACGGCTGTAACCTGAAGGCCCGACACTAAGAAAAATTCTTATAGGCAAGCGCGAAAACGCAGCCTAGACTGAAACCACGTCATGGTGCGGTCTTCGGATCCTGGCTACGGACAGCCTCCATGACGTACTTATTCGCCGCCTTCACCGGCGCTGCACACTTCGGGCGATAGGGTACTTTTATGGCACCAGCAATGAAAAACTCCCCGATTAACCGCTTTCTGCTGCTGTTGCTGGCGCTGATGGCGGCCGTTATTTACGGGCTGTATTGGCTGAAATCGAAACGCCGCTCAGAATTGCCTTAATCGCACCTTTTTAGCGCATAAATTTCTCTCACGCACCATTACGGTGCGTTTTTTTGTGCACGGCTTGCAGTATGCCATATTAAATCAAAGGGTTAGCTTGGCATTAAAGTTGGCACGCTTCTTGCAGGAATAAAGGTACCTCCCTTACTTTTAGGTACTGCCATGTCGTATGAAAATGTGTTGAAGCTGGTTAAAGACAATGCCATCGAATTCGTTGATCTGCGTTTCGCCGATGTGCGTGGCGTGCAGCATCACGTTACCTTTCCGGCCTCGATTGTTGAGCCTTCCTTGTTTGAAGACGGCAAGATGTTCGACGGCTCGTCCATCTCCGGTTGGAAAGGCATCAACGAATCCGACATGATTCTGTTGCCGGATGCGTCCACCGCTGTGCTCGATCCGTTCACCGCCGACCCTACCTTGATTCTGGTCTGCGACATTCTGGACCCGGCCACCATGCAAGCCTACGCCCGCGACCCGCGCGGCGTGGCCAAGCGTGCCGAAGCCTATCTGAAAGCCACCGGCATTGCCGACCAAGCGTTCTTCGGCCCAGAGCCTGAATTCTTCATTTTCGATTCGGTGCGTTGGAACAACGAACAAGGCAGCACCTTCTTCGAAGTGGATTCGGAAGAAGCGCATTGGAACAGCAAGAAAAAATACGAAGGCGGCAACAGCGGTTACCGTCCGGGTTTGAAGGGCGGCTATTTCCCGGTAGCACCTACCGATTCCTTGCACGATATCCGTGCCGAAATGTGCAAAGAACTGATGGCTGCCGGCCAGGAAGTGGAAGTGCACCACCACGAAGTGGCCAATGCCGGTCAGTGCGAAATCGGCACCAAGTTCAATACCTTGGTGAGCAAGGCCGATGAACTGTTGATGATGAAATACATCATCAAGAACGTGGCGCACCGCAACGGTAAAACCGCCACCTTCATGCCGAAGCCGCTGGTGGGTGATAACGGTTCCGGTATGCACGTGCACCAGAGCCTGGCCAAAGGCGGCGTCAACCTGTTCTCGGGTGACGGCTACGGCGGTCTCAGCCAGATGGCCTTGTGGTACATCGGCGGCATCTTCAAGCATGCCCGTGCCATCAATGCCTTCGCCAACTCCACCACCAACAGCTACAAGCGTCTGGTGCCGGGCTTCGAAGCGCCGGTGATGTTGGCCTATTCGGCCCGCAACCGTTCGGCTTCCTGCCGTATTCCGTATGTGGCCAATCCAAAAGCACGCCGCATCGAAATCCGCTTCCCGGATCCGATGAACTCCGGCTACCTGACGTTTGCCGCGTTGATGATGGCCGGCCTTGACGGCATCAAGAACCAGATCGATCCGGGTGAGCCGGCCGATAAAGATCTGTACGATCTGCCGCCGGAAGAAGCCAAAGGCATTCCAACCGTGTGCCACAGCCTGGATCAGGCCTTGGAAGCACTGGATGCCGACCGCGAGTTCCTGAAAGCCGGCGGTGTGTTCAGCGATGACTTCATTGACGGTTACATTGAGCTGAAAATGGGCGAGGTCACCAAATTCCGGGCGGCCACCCACCCACTGGAATACGCGATGTACTACCAGATCTAATGTTACACACAACGCCGGGCTTGCCCGGCGTTGTCTTTTTCACCCTGACCTTAACGTAAGGAGAATGCATGAAACTGATTACCGCCATCATTCGGCCGTTCAAGCTGGATGAAGTACGAGAAGCCCTAATGCAGGCCGGGGTATCCGGTATTACCGTGACCGAAGTTAAAGGCTTCGGCCGTCAGAAGGGCCATACCGAGCTGTACCGGGGCGCTGAGTATGTGGTCGATTTTCTTCCCAAAATAAAAATTGAAACCGCGGTTACCGACGACCGTGCCGAAGCGGTGACCGAAGTGATCCAGAACGCCGCAGCCACCGGCAAGGTGGGTGACGGAAAAATTTTCATCTCAAGCATCGACAGCGTAGTGCGTATCCGCACCGGCGAGCTCGATGCCGACGCCCTTTAATTCGACACGGAGACTAATATGAAACGTTTGGCTTCCACTTTTTTTCCGCGTCTGGCCCTGGCTCTGCTGACGCTGTTCGGGCCGTCCCTGGCCATGGCGCAGGCCGCCGCGCCCACTGCCGATAAAGGCGATACCGCGTGGATGATGCTGTGCTCGGCCTTGGTGATTTTCATGGCGCTTCCCGGCCTTGCCCTGTTTTACGGCGGCATGGTGCGCAGTAAGAATGTGTTGTCTATTTTGATGCAGACCTTGGGTGTGTTTTCGCTGGTGGCGGTGCTGTGGACCTTGTACGGCTACAGCTTGGCCTTTACCGAAGGCAATGCCTTCATCGGCGGCTTCGACCGTTTATGGGCACTGGGCATCAACGGCACCTTGGCTGCCACCTTCACCAAGGGCGTGTACATTCCGGAACTGACCTTTTTCGTGTTTCAGGGCGCGTTTGCCTGCATCACCTGCGCACTGATTGTGGGTGCATTTGCCGAGCGCGTGAAATTTTCCGGGGTACTGCTGTTCACCGTGATCTGGTTCACCTTCGCCTATCTGCCAATGGCGCATATGGTCTGGTTCTTTCCGGGCCCGGATGCCTTTACCGATGCCGCTGCCGCTGAAGCGGCCACCGCCAAATCGGGCTTTCTGTGGGCTAAAGGCGCGCTCGATTTCGCCGGCGGTACCGTGGTGCACATCAATGCCGCCATCGCCGGTTTGGTGGGCGCCTATGTCATCGGCCCGCGTATCGGGTATCGGCGCGAAGCCATGAAGCCGCATAACCTGACCCAAACCATGGTGGGTGCTGCCATCTTGTGGTTCGGCTGGTTCGGTTTCAACGCCGGTTCGGCCTTGGAAGCCAACGGCGTGGCAGCATTGGCCTTTGTAAACACCTTTGTGGCAACTGCTGCCGCAGTGCTTACCTGGAGCGCAGCCGAGTGGCTGGGCAAAGGCAAGCCGTCCATGCTGGGCGGTGCATCGGGCGCGGTAGCCGGCTTGGTAGCCATTACCCCGGCGGCCGGTTTGGTGGGAATTTTGGGGGCCTTGGCCATTGGCGCCATTGCCGGTGTGCTGTGTCTGTGGGGCGTAACCGCTTTGAAACGCGTGCTGCGCGCCGACGACAGCCTGGATGTGTTCGGTGTGCACGGGGTGGGCGGTATTGCCGGCGCTTTGCTAACCGGCGTGTTTGCCGCGCCTAGCCTGGGCGGTGCCGGTCTGTGGGATTACATCACCGAAACCGCAGTGCCTACCTATT
Source organism: Gammaproteobacteria bacterium (assembly GCA_024642445.1). GTDB lineage: Bacteria > Pseudomonadota > Gammaproteobacteria > Xanthomonadales > Xanthomonadaceae > Arenimonas. The sequence goes on from JAHEBG010000149.1 coordinate 4,057, forward strand.
CCATTGCCGCGCAGGTCTGGATTCAGCTGCAAGGCGTACTGGTAACCGTGGCCTTGTCGGGCGGGGTGGCCTTGCTGGCATTTTTGGTGGTGAAGTACACCGTGGGTCTGCGCGTTAGCGAAGAAGCCGAACGCGAAGGTTTGGATATTAGCTCACACGGCGAAAGCGCCTACGAGCTGTAATCCTAACCGCAGTAAGCTTCAGCAACGGCCC
>JAHEBG010000150.1 GCA_024642445.1 Gammaproteobacteria bacterium
ATGCTGCGTTTGGTGCAGGGCGATGTTGGCAGCGGCAAAACCGTGGTCGCGGCTCTAACGGCGTTAGCGGCAATTTCCCAGGGTGGTCAGGCAGCGCTGATGGCACCTACTGAGTTGTTGGCGGAACAGCATGCCAAAACGTTTGCGGCGTGGTTCGATGCCTTGGGCATTCGAACGGTGTTGCACACCAGCAAGCAAAACGTCGCCGCTCGCCGTACCAATCTAAATGCTATTGCCGGTGAGGCCGACATGGTAATTGGCACCCACGCCTTGATGCAGGAGCACGTCGCGTACCGTCAACTGGATCTGGTGATGATCGACGAACAGCACCGCTTCGGTGTCGGTCAGCGCTTGAGTCTACGCGACAAAGGCGAATCGGAGGCGTTGTCGCCGCATCAGCTGATACTCACAGCAACGCCCATTCCACGCACCTTGGCGATGTCGGCTTATGCCGATTTGGATGTTTCGGTAATTGATGCGTTACCCCCGGGGAGAACGCCGGTGCAGACCGTGGCCTTGGCCAACAGCCGGCGTGATGAAATCATCGATCGCATCCGAACGTACTGTCGGCAAGGCCATCAGGTGTATTGGGTATGTACGTTGATTGACGACTCCGATGAAATTCAGGCGCAGTCGGCACAGACAGCGTTCGAGCTGATTGCCGAAAGTCTTCCCGGAATTGCCGTGGCATTGCTGCACAGCAAAGTTGCCCATAACGAAAAAAGCCGGATCATGGCCGAGTTCAAAGCCAACCGCATTCAGGTGTTGGTGGCAACCACCGTAATTGAAGTGGGTGTGGATGTGCCCAATGCCAGTGTCATGGTGATAGAAAACGCCGAGCGTCTGGGTTTGGCGCAACTGCACCAATTGCGCGGTAGGGTCGGCAGGGGTGCCACCGCATCGCACTGCCTACTGCTGTACCAGGCGCCCTTGTCGGCCATGGCAAGGCAACGCATTGAGGTGATGCGCGAAACCGATAACGGCTTTCTGATTGCCGAAAAGGACTTGGAATTGCGCGGGCCCGGCGAGTTGCTGGGTACCCGGCAAACCGGCGATATCGGTTACCGGATTGCCGATTTGAGCCGGGATGCCGCATTGCTTCCGATGGTGCTGGAATCCGCCGATGCCTTGCTCGGCGCATATCCGGAACAGACTGAGGCCTTGGTAACCCGCTGGATAGGCGGCGCGGCCCGTTTCGTGCACGCCTGACGGCACGGCATTTGCATAGCACTGGGGTATACTTAACCAGTGCATTACATCGCATAACTCCGAGCGTTTCTGCCTACCGCCGTTTACGGCCATGGCGGATGCGCCGAGGGCGTTGCCCGAGGGTGGCATTGGAAACGATGCCGCCTCCCGCATTTTGGAAAGGAGCACAACGTGGGTTCATTAATCGATGGTTTCGGCCGTCGCTTTCCGTATTTACGGCTGTCGGTCATTGAGGCCTGCAATTTCCGTTGCAGCTACTGTCTGCCCAACGGGTATCAAACCGTGCCAGATGCCAAGATGCCGTTGCAGATCGATGAAATCAGCCGCTTGCTCCGGGCATTCGCAGCTGTAGGCATGAGTAAGGTGCGGATTACCGGCGGCGAACCCACGCTGCGCAAAGATCTTCCCGATATCATTGCCGCTGCAGCCGCGGTTCCCGGCATTGGTAAAATCGCCATGACCAGCAATGGCTGCGTTCTGAAACGGCAAAGTCGTATTTGGCGCGATGCCGGACTGACGCACTTGAATCTCAGTGTGGATACGTTGGATGCCGCAGCCTTTCATACCATTACCGGGCACGACCGGCTTTCCGACATTCTGGAAGGCATTGAGTCCTTGCTGGACGATGGCTTTGACACACTTAAAATCAATGCCGTCATGTTGCGAGGCCTGAACGATGACCAGCTACCGGCATGGCTAGAGTATCTGCGCACGCGCCCATTGGGCATACGCTTCATTGAGTTGATGCAGACCGGAACCAATCGGGCCTATTTTGAACGGCACCATTACCGTGCCGAAGCATTGGAGCAGCAGTTGCTGGCCAGCGCTTGGCAGCTTCAGCCCAGCGTCGCCGATGCCGGCCCTGCCCGGGTATACCGGCATCCTGACTACAAAGGCAGTATCGGCGTTATCGCGCCGTATTCAAAAGACTTCTGTGCCGGCTGTAACCGGTTACGGGTTACGGCGGCCGGTGATCTGCGCTTGTGCCTGTTCGGCAATACCGGTATACCCTTGCGCCACTATCTGGGGTCCGATGCCGATAACGGCGCATTGCAATCGGCATTGATCAGTCAGCTGGGCCTGAAGGCCATCGGCCATCGTCTGCATGAGGGCGAAACCGGTCTGGTGCCGCATCTGGCATCCATTGGAGGGTAGACAATTGAATACCAAGGCGCAATTTACCATGGCAGATGTCGGTCGCAAGCGGCCTACGGCACGACGGGCAGTGGCGGTTGGCGAATTCCATCCGGGTCCTGCTGCATTTGCAGCGCTGGTGGAACGGCGGCTGCCGAAAGGTGACGCCTTGTTGATGGCGGAAGTGGCCGGGTTGCAAGGGGCAAAAATGGCCTCGATGCTGATGCCCTTATGCCATCCCTTGCTGTTGGAAAAGGTAGCCATACGCTGTATTCCCGATGCCGAACTGCATGTGGTCCGTGTGTATTGCGAGGTAGCTACCGAGGCCAAAACCGGCGTAGAGATGGAAGCACTGGCCGGCGTCAATGCTGCATTGCTGACTCTATACGATTTAACCAAGCCGGTTGAGCCGGCGTTGACACTCAACGCGGTGCGATTGTTATTCAAAGAAGGGGGTAAGAAAGGCCTCTGGCTGCATCCGGATGGCATGACTGAATCCGAGCGTGCGTTTTATCAACCCAAAACCTTGCCGCGCTTAACGGCTTGCCAAGCTGCGGTCATTACCCTGAGCGACCGATGCAGTCGTGGCGAAGTGCCGGATGCATCGGGGCCCTTGCTGGCTGAGCGCCTACGTGAGTTGGGCGCCGATGTTCGGCATGTCGATGTTTTGCCGGATGATGCCAAGGCACTGGTCACACGTATACAGCAGCACATAGCCGAAGATCTGTCCTTAATCATGACTACCGGCGGTACCGGTCTGGGGCCGCGCGATTGCACACCGGAAGCGCTGGCAGCGCTTTCGGGAAAAGCCGTTCCGGGTTTGGCTGAAATGTTCCGCAGTGAAAGCCGGCACCATACCGCCATGGCATGGCTTAGCCGGGCCGAGGCAGTTCTGGTCGGCAACACATTGATCATTGCTTTGCCGGGTAGCCCGAAAGCGGTAGAGCAGGGCATGAGCATTCTTTCGCCATTGCTGGCACATGCGCTGGCCATGATGGCCGGTGAGGGCCACGCATGATTGTGTATGCTCAGGCCTTGCAAACGGTTATTACTGCGGCGGCGGCAGTATTGCCCGAGGAAATGCTCGCGCCCGAGCAGGCCGTCAATCGGATAGCCGCGAACGCCGTGCACAGTGCGGTACAAATTCCCCCTTTCAATAATTCCGCCATGGACGGATTCGCGCTGCATTGCCCGCCCGCCGGATTAGAGGCAGGAACTGAATTGCCGGTCAGTCATGCGATTGCGGCCGGCGATATGCCCCTTGCAACGGTTACGGGGGCCTGTGAAATCATGACCGGTGCAGCTGTGCCTGAAGGATGCACTGCAATTATTCCTATTGAACACGTCAGCGTGCTGGCACATGATGCCGAAGGCAGACCGCAGCGCATCCTATTACAGGCCGATGTAAGCGCTGGTCAGCACCTGCGTTTTGCCGGCGAAGACGTGGCGTTGGGCGATGCCTTGTTGGCTTCAGGTGCACGCATCGGCCCTTCGCATGTGCTGTTGTTGGCAGGTGCCGGCGTTACCGAGGTTGCGGTGCGACGCAGGCCGCGGATTGCCTTGATTGCCACCGGACGCGAATTAATCGACGATCCCAAGCAAGCCCTGCAGCCGGGGCAGATTCGTAATTCCAATGCGCCTTACCTTTCGGCACGATTACAACAATGGGGTGCGCAGGTGGTTTATAGGGCCACAGTCGCCGATGATCCCCAGGCTTTCATTCAAGCGGTGCAGGCAGCCAGCGCAGAATCCATCGACATGTTGATAACCACAGGCGCGGTGTCCATGGGCCGTTTCGATTTCATACCCGACACACTGCAAAGCTTGGGCGCCGAAATCTTATTCCATAAGGTGGCAATGCGGCCAGGAAAACCCATTTTGCTGGCCCGACTGGCCTCTGGAACGCTGTGCTTTGGCTT
>JAHEBG010000151.1 GCA_024642445.1 Gammaproteobacteria bacterium
ACAGCCAGGAAGCCATGGCCAAGGCCCATAAAAACGGCGAACTGCAGGGCGACACCGTAGCCGTGGTGCGCTTCCAAGGGCCGAAAGCCAACGGCATGCCCGAGCTGCACCAGCTGATGCCACTGTTGGCCAATCTGCAGGACAAGGGCCATAAAGTCGCGTTGGTCACCGACGGCCGTCTGTCCGGCGCCTCGGGTAAGGTGCCGGCCGCCATTCACCTGTTTCCATCGGCCGACGAAGGCGGCATGATTGCGAAAATCCAGGACGGCGATTTGATTACCGTGGATGCGGTTTCCGGGCGAATCGAAGTTCATGTTGATGCCGATGTGCTGAGCCAGCGCAACGTGGCTGTGTGTTCCGAGTCCGGCCATCAGTCCGGCCTGGGGCGCGAATACTTCCATCTGTTCCGAAGCCAGGTATCCAGTACCGAAACCGGCGCTTCAATTCTTTTTGGAGAATCCAATGACTGATGCGCTTACCCGTTTTTTCCGTAACCGGGTGATTCCGGTGGTGGTCATTGACGATGCAAATCAGGCGGTACCGTTGGCGAATGTTCTATTGCAGGGCGGCATTACCGCCATCGAAATCACCCTGCGTACGCCACAGGCATTGGCTGCCATTGAGGCCATTGCCCGGCATGTGCCGGAAATGCAGCTGACGGCCGGCACAGCCATGAACCGTGCGCATCTGCAGCAGGTGAAAGATGCCGGTGCCGAATTGGCGGTGTCGCCGGGCATCAGCGCCGAATTGCTGGAAGGCGCGCGTGATTTGGGCTTGGCATTGTTGCCGGGTATTGCCACCGCCTCGGAGTTGATGCTGGGATTGAATGCCGGTCTGAGCCACTTCAAGTTGTTTCCGGCCAGCGCCATCAACGGCATCGCACTGGCAAAAGCGTTTTCCGGCCCGTTTCCTGAAGCCCGCTTCTGTTGTACCGGCGGTATCGGCGAAAACGACGTGGCCGATTATCTGGCCGTGCCGAATATCCCGAGTGTCGGTGTATCGTGGTTGGCATCGCGCCCGGCCATTGCTGCCGGACGCTGGGAAGATGTCCGCGCTGCGATACTTAAAGCATCAGTTCCGATTCGTTGACGGTTTCGGTGTTCGGGGTGGTTTCATTGCCCAAAATGCCTTCCCAGAAAAGATACTGGAACGAAAACATCAGCGGGTAGATAAAAAGAATCAGCAGCAGATACAGTATGCCGCCCACAATCAGGCCCAGACTCTGATGCACGAAGGTGAGCAGTGCTATTACCAGCCCTGCCAGCAAAGCAACAATAACCAAGACGATAATCATGCCAACCAATGCCAAAAGCATAAACGCCAGAAATACCGGCAGGTTTTTCAGCATGCCGTTGATGCCGGCCTTGATGGAATCGATGGCGCTGTCATCGGTGAGCGATGCCTGGGTGAAGCCCAGCATAAACATTGATTGCAGAATGGTGCCAAATAAAATCAGACCAATATACGCAATCCAGAAACCCGCACCCAAATTCAGCATCGCCAAGGGGTCGGCAGCAGGGTCAGGTACCAACATGGTTTTAAAGCCGTCGGTACCCACGCCCAATGCCACACATACGCCCAGATAAACGGCATGCAGTGCAATGTACAACACCATGCTAATCGCACTGAATTGAATCAGTTTTACCCAGCGTGCGCTGGATTCATATACGGAAAAGATGTCGAAAGCCGATGCCGTTTGCCCGGTTTTAAGGTTGTGGCAGAGTTTGAACCAGCCGGCCACGAACGGTGGCATCAACAATACGCCAAACACCAGAGCGCCGGCATAGATGTAGAGCAGGGTTTTCACATCCGGCTGTTGTCCGGCCTGCGCGAAGGAAGACAGGCCCGCGGTTCCCAGCAACGCCATGACCAAGATAAATACCAGCGCGAACACCACCAATAGGCTGAGAAACGAGGCCAGCATGAAGCGGCCCGGATTATTGCCCACCATACGGAAGCTGGCAATGAGCCAAGCGAACATATCGGAAAGGCGGACAGTTTTGATTTGCATGAAATTCCCCGTGAATACCGGAAAGCGGTAAAGAGCCTTTATAATACCGATATTCCGTTAAAAAGAGCGAACACGCATGTCGGCACCCAGCTTTCAAGACCTTATTCTGCGTCTGAACCATTATTGGGCGGCGCAGGGCTGCGTTTTGATCCAGCCGTTCGATATTGAAGTGGGTGCAGGCACATTCCACCCCGCTACGTTTTTACGCTCGTTGGGCCCGGAGCCCTGGAATGCGGCGTACGTGCAACCTAGCCGCAGACCCACCGATGGCCGTTACGGCGAAAACCCGAACCGGCTGCAGCGCTATTACCAGTATCAGGTGGTGCTCAAGCCGAATCCGGATAACATCATTGAGCTGTATCTGGAGTCGCTGAAAGCGCTGGGTATCGATCCATTGGTGCATGATCTGCGTTTCGTGGAAGACAATTGGGAGTCGCCCACCCTTGGCGCATGGGGTCTGGGCTGGGAAGTCTGGCTGAACGGTATGGAAGTCACCCAGTTCACCTATTTCCAACAGGCCGGCGGATTGGAGTGCAAGCCGGTTACCGGTGAAATCACCTATGGCTTGGAACGACTGGCCATGTACCTGCAAAATGTCGATAACGTCTACGACTTGATCTGGACCACCGGCCCGCAGGGTGTGGTTACCTACGGCGATGTCTACCACCAGAATGAAGTGGAGCAGAGCACCTACAATTTCGAGCATGCCGATGTCGCCGAATTGTTCCATCGTTTCGACGCCTGTGAAAAGGAAGCGTTGAAATTGGTTGAGCTTGGCTTGCCTTTGCCGGCCTATGAGCAGGTCTGCAAGGCTTCGCACAGTTTCAACGTGTTGGATGCCCGCCGTGCCATTTCGGTAACCGAGCGCCAGCGTTACATTCTGCGCGTCCGTACCCTCTCGCGCGCCGTAGCCGAAGCCTATTATGCCCAACGCGAAAAACTGGGTTTTCCGAATTTGAAAGCAGTCAGCGCATGAATACACAATCCTTGTTAATCGAGCTGGGCACCGAAGAGCTGCCACCGAAAGCCCTGCCGATGCTGGCTCAGGCATTTGCCGACGGTATTGCCGGCGGCCTTGGCAAGCGCGGCGTGGCATTTGACGCAGACTCCGTGACCACGCTGTATTCGCCGCGCCGCTTGGCGGTTCGCATCGATGCCGTTGACACTGCTCAGCCAGAACAAAGTACTGAGGTGTTTGGCCCGTACGCCAACATCGCTTTGGATGCCAACGGGGAAGCAACCCAGGCCTTGCGCGCCTTTGCCCAGAAAAACGGCGTGCAGGTTTCGCAATTGCAGACCGTTACCGATGCCAAGGGCCAGCGTTTTGTGGCGCGTAGCACCCATGCTGGAAATCTGACGCTGGAGCTGTTGCCCGACGTGGTGGCCGAGGCCCTGAAGGCCTTGCCGATTCCAAAACCCATGCGATGGGGCAGCCGGGACACCGCGTTTGTGCGCCCTGCGCACTGGTTAGTGGCATTGTTCGGTTCGGCTGTGGTGCCCATGACGGTACTGGAGCTGAAAGCGGGTCGCAGTTCGCGCGGGCATCGCTTCCATGCGCCGGAAGCCTTCGATATTGAAACGCCACAAGCCTACGTTGAGCTGCTGCGCAGCAAGCATGTGTTGGTGGATCCGGTTGAACGCCGGGCACGCATTGCGCGTCAGATTGAAATAGCAGCGGCCGGTGTGGGCAAACAGGCAGATATGCCGGAAGCTCTGCTCGATGAGGTCAATTGCCTGGTGGAATGGCCGTCGGCGATTTTGTGCCAATTTGAAACCGAATTCCTGCGGGTGCCGCATGAAGCCTTGGTTTCCACCATGCAAAGCAACCAGAAATTTTTCCCTTTGCGTGAAGCAAACGGCAGCTTGTCGGAATATTTCGTGGGCATCGCCAATATTGATTCGAAAGATCCGGCGCAGATCAAACTGGGTTACGAGCGTGTCATTCGCCCGCGTTTCGCCGATGCCGCATTTTTCTTCGATGAAGACCTGAAGCAGGGCATTGCTTCAATGGCGCAGGGCTTGGCTACGGTAACTTACCAACAAAAGTTGGGCAGCTATGCCGATAAAACCGCGCGCGTCGCGACGCTTGCTGAAGCCATTGCCACAGCAACCGGTTTGGATGCAGTAGACGCGCGCCGCGCCGCCGAGTTATCCAAAGCCGATTTGCAATCGCGTATGGTGGGTGAATTTCCGGAACTGCAGGGCATTGCCGGGCGTTACTACGCTGCGCATGCCGGTGAATCCGAAGCC
>JAHEBG010000152.1 GCA_024642445.1 Gammaproteobacteria bacterium
GGTACTGGCGTTAACCGGAAGCAACGGTAAGACATCGGTGAAAACCCTGCTGTTGGGAATTCTCTCTCGCGCCGGCAAAGCGTATGCCAATCCAGGCAACCGGAATAATGAAATCGGCTTGCCTTTGGCGGTTATCGAAGCGCCCGAGGATGCACGCTTTGCCATCTATGAAATGGGTGCGGGCAAGCATGGCGATATTGCGTATCTAACCAGCATCGTAACGCCGAACATCGCCCTGGTGAACAATATCGCGCCGGCACACATTGAGCGAATGGGCTCGTTGCTGGGAATTGCTGAAACCAAAGGCGCCATCTACGAGGCATTGCCCGATGACGGTCTGGCCGTAGTCAATGTCGACGATGCCTTCGCAACCTATTTCATGGAACGTATAGGGGCGCGCGCGGTTTTGCGCTTCGGCCTGGAGAACAATGCCGATGTTCGTGCCGAAGCCGTTCAACTGCTGCCCACGGCATCGAGCTTTGATTTGATCACACCGGCCGGCAGTGCCCGTGTGCAGCTGCCTTTGGCCGGCCGACACAATGTGCTGAATGCGCTGGCCGCATCCGCCATGGCGCTGGCTGCTGGCGCTGGCTTTGATGCTGTGGTTGATGGATTGCAGGCTGCAACGCCGGTTGCCGGCCGCCAAGCCGCCAAGCGCCTAATGAATGGCGCTGAACTGATAGACGACAGTTACAACGCCAATCCCGGTTCGGTCATTGCCGGCATTGAAGCCTTGCTTTCGGCCTGCGCATTGGACGGCCGTACAGCACTGCTGGTGCTGGGTGATATGGCCGAGTTGGGTGTTGATGCGGAAGATCTACACCGTCAGATCGGGGTGTTGGCAAAACAGAAAGGGGTGAGCCAGCTGCTGACCTGCGGCCACCTAAGTAAAGCGGCTAGCGACGCCTTTGGCGAAGGTGCTCATCACCTTGCCAGCCGAGAGGCCGTCATTGACGACCTTCAGCAACGGTTGAACGCAAATCACCGCGTTTTAATAAAGGGTTCGCGTTCCAGTCAGATGGACCGTGTGGTTGAAGCATTGACTGCCCACTTTGGGTTACAGGAGACATCGGATGCTGCTTGAATTGGCACGCTGGTTACAGGAATTCGCCCGACTGTTCGCACTGTTCGATTACATCACCATGCGAGCGATTCTGGGCGCACTGACTGCATTGGCATTGTCCCTGTGGCTTGGGCCTCGAGCCATTGCACAATTGGCGACGTTGAAAGGCGGACAGCCCATTCGTACCGACGGTCCGCAATCGCACTTCTCCAAGGCAGGCACGCCGACCATGGGGGGTGCTTTGATCTTGATGACCATCTCGCTTTCGGTGTTGTTATGGGCTGATTTGCGCAATAGATATGTGTGGATTGTATTGAGCGTTTTGGTCCTGTTCGGCATGATCGGCTGGTTGGATGATTGGATAAAAATTGTACGCCGCGACCCGAATGGCCTGAAATCACGCCACAAATATGCGTTGCAGTCAGTATTCGGCGCATTGGCCGCAGTAGTGCTGTTTTACACGGCGGATGCCCCGTCCAATACCACACTGTATCTGCCGTTGTTGAAAGAAGTGGCGATTCCCATGGGCGGATTATTCATGGTGGTGGCCTATTTCTGGATTGTGGGTTTTTCCAATGCGGTCAATTTAACCGACGGCCTGGACGGCTTGGCCATCATGCCGACGGTATTGGTGGCAGGCGGTCTGGGCGTATTCGCTTACGCATCGGGTAATGCCATTTTCTCGGAGTATCTGCAAATTCCGGCTGTTCCTGGCGCCGGCGAATTGGCTATTGTCTGTGCCGCCATCGGTGGCGCCGGTTTGGGCTTTCTGTGGTTCAACACCTTTCCGGCCATGGTGTTCATGGGCGATATCGGCGCATTGGCATTGGGCGCGGCATTGGGCGCGATTGCAGTAATCGTTAGGCAGGAGTTGATCCTGGTAATCATGGGCGGCATTTTCGTGATTGAAACCTTGTCGGTGATGATTCAGGTCGCGTCATTCAAGCTCACCGGCAAGCGCGTGTTCCGGATGGCGCCTATTCATCATCATTTCGAATTGAAGGGCTGGCCGGAGCCGCGCGTGATCGTGCGTTTCTGGATTATCTCGGTCATTTTGGTTTTGGTGGGTCTTGCCACATTGAAGGTACGCTGATGAGCACACCTCAGGCCACCAAGTTTCAGGAGTTGGGCGGACGTGTTGATACGTGGATGCTTTGTGCGGTGCTCTCTTTGATTGGTTTAGGCGTGGTAATGGTCGCATCCAGTTCAATGTCGTATGCCGAGATGACCGGACAGGGCGCGTTTTACTATCTCAACCGGCATTTGCTGTTTCTGGCGGTCGGTTGCGGGCTGGCTTTTTTGGCATTGCGTACCGAAATCAAACAAATTGAAAAATACGGCTATGTATTTCTCGGCCTGTGTTTTCTGGCGCTGTTTGCGGTTTGGATTCCCGGCATCGGGCACTCGGTCAACGGCGCGAGGCGCTGGGTCCGCTTGGGGCCGCTCGGGTTTCAGGCCGTCGAGGCGGTCAAGCTGATGTTCATCGTATGGCTGTCCAGTTATCTGGTGCGTTACCGCGACCAGATTGGCGTTAGTCTGAAAACCCTGCTCAAACCACTGGTTATAGCCTGCACCCTGGTAGTGCTGTTGTTGCTGCAGCCGGATTTCGGGTCTTCAGCATTGCTGTTGGCGCTGACGCTATGCATGGTCTGGCTCGGCGGTGCCAATCAGAAACACATCGTGGCGCCGGCCATCGTCATTGGCATCGCCATGGCGTTCATTGCCTATCTTGAGCCATACCGTGTTAAGCGCTTGACCTCGTTTCTGGACCCGTGGGCGGATCAATTCGACTCAGGCTTCCAACTGGTGCAGGCATTCATTGCCATAGGCCGTGGTGGATTGACCGGCGTTGGTTTGGGCGGAAGCGTATTGAAATTGGATTATCTGCCGGAAGCGCATACCGACTTCATCTTCTCGGTGTTTGCTGAAGAGTTCGGATTCATCGGCATCTGTGTTTTGGTACTGTTGTTTGCCGTACTAACCTGGCGCGCGTTCCGCACCGGTCTGGACTGCCTAGAGTTGAACCGTCCGTTTGCTGCCTACTGCGCGTTCGGTTTGGGTTTGTGGATCAGCATTCAGGCCACGGTCTCCATTGGTGTCAACCTAGGCATTTTGCCAACCAAAGGCCTGACTTTACCGTTAATCTCTTCCGGCGGCTCCAGCCTGATGATGACCTGTGCTGCCATGGGCCTGTTGCTTCGTATCAGTTATGAACTGGATCGGGCACGTAGACAACGCGGTGAGCGTGTAGATTTGCCGCGCACTTCTGCGTATCGCGCCGTAAATGTTCCTGTATCGGCACAGGCAGGCGAATTGCACGCAAGTCCTGCGAAGCGAACACGTGTCGAGCCGGGCCTAGGGGTGTCTGCATGACTGTGCATGCGCCCGTGCTGATCATGGCCGGAGGCACCGGAGGCCATATATTCCCGGGTCTGGCGGTGGCCAAGGCGCTGCGTGAGCGCGGTATTCCGGTGGTATGGCTAGGCTCTGAAGGTGGGATGGAAACGCGTTTGGTTCCTGAGCAGGGGTTTCCCATGGAGACGCTGGATATCCAGGGTTTACGAGGAAAAGGCATTGTGCGCATGGCCATAGCGCCATGGCGAATTGCCAAAGCCGTGTGGAAAGCACAGGCCATCATTAGGCGCCATCAGCCAGGCGCTGTAGTAAGTTTTGGTGGCTATACTGCTGGCCCTGGTGGATTGGCGGCATGGATGATGGGTCGTCCGTTGTTGGTGCACGAGCAGAACCGCGCGCCGGGTTTGACCAACCGGTTGCTGGCACGTATTGCCGATAAAGTCATGACCGGCTTTCCAAACAGTTTCCAAAGCGTGCCACATGTCACCGTGGGCAATCCGGTGCGGCCAGAAATCAGTGCCATTGCCGCCAAATCGGCGCAGTCTGAACGTAACAATGAACCACTGCAGGTATTGGTTTTGGGCGGAAGCCAAGGCGCCCGTACCCTCAATACCGTGTTGCCGAAACTGTTTGCGCAGATGCCTATGCCGCTCGAAATTCGACATCAATGCGGTGAAAAACTGCTGGAAGAAGCGAAGCTGGCCTACCAAGCGGCAGGTGTAAATGCGCGCATCGAACCGTTCATTACCGACATGGCCGAAGCCTATGCCTGGGCCGATGTGGTCATTGGCCGTGCCGGTGCTTTAACCGTTTCCGAAATTTGTGCGGCCGGCGTGGCCA
>JAHEBG010000153.1 GCA_024642445.1 Gammaproteobacteria bacterium
ATCTTTGTTCGCCCCCTCGAATCCACGGCCGTAATACGGCACACTACTAGGGTAAAGCTTCAACAGGGAAAACCATGACGCTTTTGCGTTTCGATAATGTCAGCAAGAAATACCCGGGCGGTCATCAAGCCTTGGATGGCTTGAGCTTCAGCGTTCAGGCAGGCGAAATGGTATTCATCACCGGCCATTCCGGCGCCGGTAAAAGCACCTTGCTGAAATTGGCGCATCTGTCCGAGCGACCCAGCAGCGGCGGCGTCTGGTTCGGCGGTAAAAACCTGAACAGTATTCGTGGTCGTCATGTGGCGCTGCACCGCCGGAAAATCGGCGTGGTGCATCAAGACCATTGCCTGCTACTGGAACGCACGGTGTTTGAAAATGTGGCATTGCCTTTGCAAATTGCCGGCTATTCTGCTGCCGAAATTCGGCCACGGGTAGATGCTGTTCTAGACACGTTGGGCCTCGCAGAGCGCGCCCAATACCGGGCCATCGATATTTCCAGCGGCGAGCAGCAACGCGTGGGCATTGCCCGCGCCATGGTTTCAGATCCGGACATTCTTCTGGCCGATGAGCCGACCGGCAACCTGGACCCGGGCCTTGCCGCCGATATCATGCAGATGCTGGTTGGTCTGTGCGCTCAAGGCACGGCGGTGGTGATTGCCAGCCATGATCTGGCATTGGTAAAGCGTATGCGTAAACGGGTTCTGGTGATTGATAATGGCCGACTGATGGATGATATCTCTCCGGAGGATCTGGCTGATGGCTAAGCACTCGGTCTCTGTTTCCGCTTGGATTGGCCAGCACGCCGGCGCCTTTGCCAGCAGTTTTTCACGCCTGGCGCGGCATCCGTTTTCCAGTCTGCTGTCGCTCAGTGTAATGGCCATGGCCTTGGCTTTGCCATTGGCTTTGGCGTGGTCGTTGCTGCAGATGCAACAACTCAGTGCCGAGGTACAAAGCTCACGTGCCATTACCGTATTCTTTCAGCCCGGCGTGGATATGCTACGCGCCAATGCCCTGGCCGCGCCGTTCAAAAATGATGCAGCGGTTGCCCGGGTGCAGCTGAAATCGCCCAGCGAGGGTCTGGCCGAATTCCAGCAAAGCAGCGATTTGGCCAAAGCCATTGCAGTGCTGGACGAAAACCCGTTGCCGGCGGTGATGGTGGTTGAGCCCAAAGGCGATGAAAGCGCTTTGCTGCAACGCCTGCGTGCCATGCCCGATGTTGAGTTCGTGCAGTACGATGGCCTTTGGCAACAACGTTTGAGTGCCTGGCTGGTTTTGGGCGAAAGGCTGCTGTTGGCGGTTGCACTGATTTTTGTGTTGGGTGCGGTATTGGCTGTAGCCAATAATGTCCGTCTGGATATCGCCACACGTGTCCGTGAAATTGCAGTATTGCAGCAATTGGGTGCCAGCGATGGCTACATCCGCAGGCCATTCCTGTACACCGGGGGCCTGCTGGGTCTTCTAGCCGGCGTGTTGGCGGTAGCCTTACTGTTGGCCGGGCTCAGCTACATCCGGCCCAGCATGATGGCGTTGCTACGAAGTTACGGCAGCGATTTCCAGTTCACGGCATTTCCGCTGTGGGTATTGCCGGCCATTTTTGGCATGGCGCTTATACTGGGCCTGTGCGGCGCGTGGTTTGCCGTCGGCCATCATCTTCGTCAGACCCGGCCGGTGAATTTATGAGTGCGTTGGCTTTTCTTCCCCTGGATCTTCAGCATCCCCATCTGGTGATCGTCGACGGTTCGAAAATGGTGCGCAAAGTGTTGCTAGGCATGATGGGTCGTACCTTGCCCGATGCGGTCATTAGCGAATGTGAAAATGGTGCCCAGGCCAAGGCCTTGTTGCTGTCGCAGCCGGTGCACCTGATGGTGTCATCCTTGGTGCTTCCGGATATGGATGGCGATGAATTGGCCGCATTTGCCCGCGAACAGAGCACGCAGTCGTACTTTCCAATCATTGTAGTCTCGGCCGATGTGCAAGCGCGACTTGAGCAGCGTAGCCTAAGCCCGCACGTTACCGATTACTTCGACAAGACGTGGGGCATGGAGGCCTTGGCCGCTTTCATCAAAGGCTATATTGCGCCCGATGAAGAAGTGGGCGGCGAAGTGCTGTATATCGAAGACAGCCGTGTGGTTGCCGCAGCTACTTCACGGATGATGAAAAAACACGGTTTGGGCGTACAGCATGTGGTCAGTGTTGAAGATGCCTTGGCGTTGTTGGATAGAGCCGAGCCGCCGTTGCCGGATATCGTGCTGAGCGATGTCTATTTGAAAGGCGATTTGACCGGCATGGACCTGTTGAAGATTCTGCGTGATGAACGCCATATCAATAAAAAAGATCTGCCGGTGGTGGTGATGACCGGTGACTCCGACCCCCGCAACCAACAACAACTGATTCAACTGGGCGCCAACGATCTGGTGCAAAAACCGATTGAAGAACGGCTGTTGGTGACCAAACTGTTATTCCAGTTGCGCATGGGCAACAACAAAAACCGCCGCACCGCCCGCGAATGATGGCAAAGGGCGGTCTCTCGGGCGGCTGGTTGGCCACGCTTGGGCCAATGCTTGAAACCGACGCAATGCAGAGCTTGGCGCAATTTTTGCGTGCCGAAAAGGCCAAAGGGCGTACTATTTTTCCGCCCGGCGAGCTGATGTTCAATGCCTTTCATCAAACGCCGTTTGAACACGTACGCGTGGTGATCTTAGGTCAAGACCCGTACCATGGTCCGGGCCAGGCCCATGGCTTGAGTTTTTCGGTGCCGGAAGGCATTGCGCCGCCGCCGTCATTGCAGAACATCTTCAAAGAACTGGAGCGCGATTTGGGTTTGCCGCGCCCAACGCGAGGCACCCTGTTGCCGTGGGCACAGCAAGGCGTATTGTTGCTGAACGCGGTGCTCAGCGTGGAGCAGGCCAAACCGGGCTCGCATCAAAATAAAGGCTGGGAAGCCTTTACCGATGCCGCCATTGCCCGGCTCTCGGCCGAGCGCGAAGGCTTGGTATTCATGCTTTGGGGCGCATACGCCCAAGCCAAGGGCCGAATCATCGATGCCCGGCGCCATTGCGTGCTGCGGGCACCGCACCCCTCGCCGCTGTCGGCACACCGTGGCTTTATTGGGTGCGGCCATTTTTCAAGCGCCAACCGCTATTTAAGTGCCCGTGGCGGCACACCGATTGACTGGCGCTTGTAAGATAACCTATTGAAATATATAATTTCATTTAAAGCTTTTGCAGTAAAATTATTGCAACTTCACGGGAACTTCAAGCGGCAATTAGCACTCTAAGCCCTAGAGTGCTAAACTAAAACCATGAGAGAACCTACCATGACAACCCAAGCTTTGATCAGCCACAACCTGCCGATTCCCAGTGCTCTGGGTTCGCTGGATGCCTATATCAGCGCGGTCAACCGTGTGCCGGTCATTTCCGTTGAAGACGAACAGATTCTGGCGCGCGCATTCCGTGATGACGGCGATGTGGAGTCCGCCCGGCATCTGGTGATGGCGCATCTGCGCTTTGTGGTGCATGTGGCCCGCGGTTACCAAGGCTACGGCTTGGGTATGGGCGATTTGATCCAGGAAGGCAATATCGGCTTGATGAAAGCGGTAAAACGCTTTGATCCCGACCATGGCGTACGCCTGGTCAGCTTTGCCGTGCACTGGATCCGTGCCGAAATGCACGAGTTCATCCTGCGCAACTGGCGCATTGTGAAAGTGGCCACCACCAAGGCCCAGCGTAAGTTGTTCTTCAATCTGCGTAAATCGAAAAAACGTCTGGGCTGGTTGAATGCTGCGGAAGTGTCGGCCGTTGCCAAAGATCTGAACGTTTCCGAGCGTGAAGTGCTGGAAATGGAATCGCGTCTGTCGGGCCGTGATATCACCTTTGATGCTCCGGACGATGACGACAACGAACGTGCGCCGCCTTCGCCTTCGGCCTATCTGGTATCGGCCAATGCCGATCCGGCCGCCGCCTACGAACGCGACAGCCACGAAGACAACCAGTTGGAACTGCTGCGTGAAGGCCTAGCCGAGCTGGATCCGCGTTCGCGCGAAATTCTGCAAAAACGGTTCTTGGCCGAAAACAAAGCCACCTTGCATGAATTGGCCGACGCGTACGGGGTTTCGGCAGAACGTATCCGCCAGTTGGAAGCCAATGCCTTGAAAAAAATGAAAGCTCTGTTTGCCGCGTAATCCGAATACAGCCAATAAAAAAACCGCCTCAAGGCGGTTTTT
>JAHEBG010000154.1 GCA_024642445.1 Gammaproteobacteria bacterium
TGCCGGCCGGTACCGTGGAAAGCCTGCTGAAGCCTGAAAACAAAGCCCAGCTGGTGGCCATTCTTACGTACCATGTGGTCGCCGGTAAAGTCACCGCCGCCGATGTGGTCAAATTGAATTCTGCCGATACCGTGAACGGCAAAGCGGTCAAGATTGCTGCCGGCCAAGATGGTGTCAAAATCAATGATGCCAATGTCACCGCCACTGACATTAAAACCAGCAATGGCGTGATTCATGTGATTGACAGCGTACTGATTCCGTAATTAGTTGCACACTGCAGGGGCGAAGCACGTGCGCCCCTGCTTCAATCCCGGAAGTTTTCGAATTGCAGTGGCAGTTCAAAATCCTTGGATTTCAGCAGTGCGATAGCATCCTGTAGATCGTCGCGCTTCTTGCCCATCACTTTCAGTTTTTCACCGTTGATCTGTGAATCGACTTTCAGTTTGGCTTCCTTCAGCGCTGCCGCGATTTTCTTGGCGGTTTTCTGTTCTATGCCCGATTTCAGGGTGACTTTCTGTTTGGCAGTGGCCAGATTCACTTCTGGCTCCTCGATGTCCATGCAGCGGGCATCAATGCCGCGTGCGATGAGTCGTGCTTTTAAGATGTCGAGCATCTGTTGCACCTGGAAATCGCTGGGTGCCTGAAGGGTCACTACGAACTTTTCAAGCGTGAATGAGGCATCCACGTTTTTGAAATCGAAACGGTTCTTGAGCTCGCGATTGGCAATGTCAATCGCATTGGTCAGTTCATGGTTGTCCACTTCGGACACGATGTCGAATGAGGGCATATATCCTCCGTAATTGTTGGTGTCTAGTGTGCCTTGGGCGCGTTAACTATGCAATCATACGCAATGGCCCACGACTCCAAAAATGACAATAAACGCCGCGGCATTCTGATGATGCTGGCAGCCTGTCTTTTTTTCAGCCTGATGGACGCGGCAATGAAGCGCTTGACCGACGATTACCCGCCCATGCAGATCACTGCCATGCGCGCAATCAGCGGTCTGCCACTCATTTTGTTGTATGTGCATTGGCGAAGCGCCTGGCCTGGGCTATTGAAAATCCGCTGGCCTTTGCATGGTCTTCGAGCCGTATTGGGTGTGACCATGTTGGGCTTGTTCATTTTTGCACTAAAGCACCTGCCGCTGACCGAAGCCTATAGCCTATTTTTTATTTCTCCGTTCGCCATTGCCGCGCTGTCAATTCCTTTGCTGGGAGAGCGTGTGGCGAGAGCCAGCTGGATCGCCATTAGTGTTGGATTGTTGGGTGTTTTGGTGGTACTCAAACCCAGCGGGCACGGTCTGGTCAGCTGGGCCGGGCTGGCAGTTTTGGCTTCGGCCTTATGCTACGCGGTGTCAGCCGTCAGCGTGCGTCTTTTAAGCCGCACCGACAGTGCCGAAAGCATGGTGTTTTGGATGCTGCTTGGGGTTTCACTTTTGGCTGGGATGCTGTCTCTGCGCGGATGGGTGCCAGTGCGCGTCGAACATATCGGGTTGTTGGCGATTTTGGGGGTTACCGGCTTCATCGGCCAATTGACTATCACCGAGGCCTTCCGTATTGCCCCAGCCGCTACGGTAACGCCGTTCGAGTATTCGGCTTTGGCCTGGAGTCTGGGACTGGACGGCTTGATTTGGCAGACATTGCCGGACGCGAGGGTCTATCTGGGTGCGGCCATCATTGTGGCCAGTGGTGTGTATCTGGCCCGTCACGAGGCAGGATTACCGGAAGCTGAACGCCCTTAGGAATTTGCCGCCATCATCATCCGATACGTCTATAATCGAAAAAAACGGAGAATTGCCATGCAAAGCCCACTGTTCAAAACCTTCGGATTCGTCTGCGTATTGTTTTTGGCGGGCTGTGCCAGCAAGCCGCATATCGCCGTCGAGTCGCGTGATGGCGTGGATTTTACCGCCTTCAAAACCTACGGGTACGTCGAGCAACCCGGCACCGACCGCGAAAGCTACACCACGATTTTGACCTCACACTTCAAGCGTGCCGTCGATAAGGAAATGCAGGCGCGTGGTTATCGTTACAGCGCCGCCGAACCTGATCTTCAGGTCAACTTCTTTTCGAATGTGGAAAATCGGACAGAGTCCTACAGTACGCCGCAAGTCAGCTTCGGTTTTTTTCGAAGCCGTAGCGGGGTAGTGCTCGGCATGCCGCTTTATGGTGAGCGTGTGGATACCCGTAATTACAAGGTAGGCACGGTAAGCATTGAAGTGGTGGATGCCGAACGTAAAGAATTGGTATGGAACGGTGTGCTTGAAGGCGCACTCAGCCGCAAGGCCATGCAGAATCCTTCAAGTTCCGTGCAGTCTGCTGTGTCGCAGATATTCGAGCGCTACCCAGTACAGGGCGCAGGTGCAGCACCAGCGCAATGAAAAACGGCCCTTCGGGGCCGTTATTTATTTCACGAATTCATTTTCCAAGGTATAAATCATCCGGTCGCGCGCGCTGGGTTTTTTTCCTTCCTGCCATTCGCCGAGCTTCACCGGTTGAACGGATTGTGATTTCAGTACGGCAAGAAATTGCGCTTCGATTTCGCGTTTGAAAATGAATACGCGCCGGTCGGCCGGACGCTGCAATTCCTGGGTCAGGCTGGCATCAAACGGCGCATCCGATATCGGCTTCGGTTTTGGCTCGAATGACACTTTCTTGATATCGGCATCAAAGTAGAGATTCAGGCCATTTCGGGTCATGTCCTCTACAAAAATGAACTGTTCCGGCTTGCCCGGTAGTAGCGGTTTGATAGCGGCGGCAAAAACACCCGAGTCTTTGGTGTCATGCAATAGTTCGGCGGCATAGCCTTTTATGCCCAATAAAAGCAGCAGCCAAAATGATAGCGCTATTGCTCCGCCACGGCCGAATTGCACCTCTTGCAAGCGCCGTGAAAGCAATAGCACCGCAGGAACCGTCAGGCCCAGAATATAAAGCGGCAGGCGCGATTTGGCCAAAAAGAAAACACACAGAGGCAACAATAACCACAACCATAGAAAGCGATTGTACTCATGAGGCTGTGCAGAAGGCCGTGCTTGACGCCAATATACGGCGCTGGCTGCAAGTGCGGGTAGAACGGCCAGCAGTAAGGCCGGTATATACGTTTCAAACGCACCATACCAAGCGCTATTGCGGTTGAGAGAATTGCTGGCAATACGCGCCACCACTTCATGGCCTAGAAAGTACTCCAGTAGCCCGGGGTGGCGCAAAATCACCAATACATACCAGCCCAATCCAATGACGGCGAAGCCCAGCAGGCCCCAAGGCCGCAACAAAGCCATGCCATGTTTGTGCCAGATTGCATAAACCACTATCGCCAAAAGCGGCAGCAGCCCTGGCGGGCCTTTGGTCAGAAACGCCAGGCCAAATGCCAGCCACAGGGCGTCCAGCCAACGTGGGTTGCCGCCCGCAAACCGATATTGGCAATAGCAAGCCACCCCCAAGGTCACGGTTGCTGCAAGCAGAGTATCGGTGTTGATGGTATTCGACGCCAGATACGCCAAGGGCGATGCCAGAAACAAGAGTGTGGGTAGCCAAGGCCGGCGTGGCACGAATATCTGCCCAAGACGGTAGATCAGAAAAACACTAAATACAAATGCGAGTGCCATCGGTAGCCGAACCGCCCATTCGTTGTGGCCGAAAACGGCCACAGATGCGGCCATGGCCCAATAGGTCAGTGGCGGCTTGGTGAAATGCAGGGTGTCCTGGTTGCGGTACAGCGATATCCAATCGTTGTGCTGCAGTATTTGCAACGCCACATTGCTGTAACGGCCCTCATCGGGTTCGATCAGGCCACGGGTACCTTGAAACGCCAGCGCCCAAATCAGTGCCAATGTCAAAATGCAGAGCAGGGTGTGCTTTTGAATAAAATCGCGCATTACGGGTTTCCAGGGGCTTTTGCTTATTCTAGAGCATGCCGATGCGCATGACCAAAGTCATGCCATCCTTCGGCACATGTTTTACCTTGATGCCGGCGTTATTCTGAACCCAATCCCGTCCATCGAGCCTGTCATGCCTAACTTCAGCTTTCCCGTGTCTTTCATCGTCGCCACTTTGCTGGCCTCATCGGCATCGGCGCATGCGCAAAAAGACATCAACTTCAGTTGCAATGCCACATCAAACTATCAGGTGAGTCTCAGCGGTCAGGCATTCATCTTCCAGTCCGATGGCGCCGGCAAGGAGCGCTTGGTGATGGGCGGTGGCCGCTTCTATATCAATGGTAGGC
>JAHEBG010000155.1 GCA_024642445.1 Gammaproteobacteria bacterium
CACCAGCGCTATTTGGGTCAAGGCCAGTGTTCCGATAACCACACGATCAACCCCGGCATCCAGCAGGCGTTCAACATCGGCATGCGTGCGGATGCCGCCACCGGCTTGAACGCGCAGTGCGGTGTTGGCCTTGATGCGGCGAACCAAGTCCAGCAGGGTAAAACCGCCTTGACGTGCGGCATCCAGATCCACCAAGTGCAAGACCTCGGCACCCTGTTGTTCATAACTCTGTGCCAATGCCAAAGGCTCGGAGGCATAGGTGGTCTGCTGTTGGTAATCGCCCTGTTTCAAGCGAACCACGTGGCCGTCACGCACATCGATGGCCGGTATCATGACGGTCATGCGGCCATCTCCAGGAAGTTTGCCAGCAATTGCTGGCCCTGTTCACCCGAGCGTTCCGGATGGAATTGCACGCCCATCCGGTTTTTGCGGGCCACGGCTGCAGTAAACGTTTGGCCATGGTTGCACAGACCGATGCTGTAGCTGTTTTCGGCTACTGCATAGGAATGCACGAAATAAAAATCGCGGTCGGCCACATTTTTCATCAACGGATGCGCGCCAGACACGCGCACGTTGTTCCAGCCCATATGCGGAACACGGATGCCTTCTGAAACCGGCAGTTGGCATACACGGCCAGGTATCAAGCCCAGGCAGTCGATGTCGGACTCTTCCGATACATCGAACAAAACCTGCATGCCCAGGCAGATGCCCAGCAATGGCTGCTGCAATGCCGTGATCACCGGTGCCAGGTTCTGCGCACGGATGGCCTGCATGGCGCTGGCGGCCGAGCCTACACCCGGCAGCACCACATGGCTGGCTTGTGCAATGCGTTCGGGGTCCGAGCTCAGTTCGCAATCCGCGCCCAAGCGCCGGAAGGCCGCTATCAGCGAGGTGTAATTGCTGCCGCCGGAATTGAGTAAGACCACATTGGCCATTACAGCAGGCCTTTGGTGCTGGGCAGACTGTTGCCGCTGCGCACGATGCCCTGTTTCAGCGCCCGTGCAAAGGCTTTGAAGCAGGCTTCGATCATGTGGTGGGTGTTTTCGCCCTTGACACTCATGTGCAGGGTTAGGCCAGCCGATTCGGCCAGCGACTGGAAAAAATGCGGAACCAACTCGGTGGGCAGCGTACCCACCTGTTCGCGTGGAAAGCTGCCTTCAAAACGGAACAGGCCGCGGTTGCTGATGTCGATCAAAACCTCGGCGCGGGCCTCATCCATGGGCAGATGAAAGCCGTAACGGCCAATACCGATTTTATCGCCGAGTGCCTGTTTCAGTGCCTGTCCCAGAGCAATGGCGCAGTCTTCCACGGTGTGGTGCTCGTCGATATGGGTATCACCGACACAGGAAAGTTCGAGCGAGAATTCGGCATGCTTGGCCAACTGTTCCAGCATGTGATCAAAAAAACCGATGCCGGTGTCAATGGCAACCGGTGCTAAGGCATCCAGATTTACGGCCACCGCAATCCGGGTTTCCTTGGTGTTGCGTTGCACATTTGCCGTGCGCGGCGTGGCCAGTAAGGCAGCGGTGATATCCGGCCATTCCAGCTTTCCCGATTCCAGTTTGAAACCACGGCAGCCCAGGTTTTGCGCCAATTGCAGATCGGTATCGCGGTCACCGATAACGGCCGATTGTTGCCACAGCACCTCGGGATTTTTCAGATAGTCGATCAGCAGTCCCACACCCGGTTTGCGTGTGCTTAGGTTTTCGTGGGCAAAACTGCGGTCGATGCGGATGGCATCGAACGCTAGCCCCTGCGATTCCAGAACCTGCATCAACAGATTCTGTACCGGCCAGAAATCCTTCTCGGGAAAGGAATCGGTACCCAGCCCGTCTTGGTTGCTGACCATCACGAATCGGTAGCCGGCCTGCTTCAACTGCAGCAGTGAAACCAAGGCCTGTTCCACCATTTGGAATTTTTCCAGAGAATCCACCTGGAAGTCTTCGGGCTCTTTGATCAGTGTGCCGTCGCGGTCGATGAAAAGTATTTTCTGCATGGCATTCAGGCCTGTTCAGCAAGGTGGGTCAGTAGGGCGTTGTTTTCTTCGGCGCTGCCAACGGTTATTCGCAGGCAGTCATGAAGGGCGGGGTATTGGGCCATGGCGCGCACCACAATGCCGTTTTTCAACAGGTGTGCGTGCTGTTGTTCGGGATTTCGAAAACGCACCAGAAGAAAGTTGGCATCCGATGGGTAGACATGCAGCACATCCTGCAATGCCAAGAGTGCATTATGCAGGCGCTGGCGTTGTTCCAGACAAAGATCCACGGCACTTCGGGTGGCTGCCAGTGCTTGTGGTGAAAGTGCCTGCAGCGCAGTTTCGGCACTGGGCTTGGCAATCGGATAGGGCGCTTGGCAGGCTTTAAGCACAGCAATTAATGCCGGGTCGGCAATCACGCCGCCCACTCGGGCGCCGGCCAAGGCATGCGCTTTGGAAAGGGTTTTCAATACCGCAAGATTTTCATACTGCGCAAGCAAGCTCAGCGCAGAAGGCTGAGTGCTGTATTCGCCGTAGGCTTCATCAATCACCACCAGACAGCGGCCTTTCAGCGCTTGCAACAGACCCTGCATTTGCGCTAACGGCAGGCTTTGCCCGGTGGGGTTGGCCGGAGAACAGAGAAACAGTACCGTAGCCCCGTTAGCCAAGGTCTGCTCAATCATGCCCTGCACATTCCAACTGAACTGCTTCCCGTCACTTAGCAAGGGGATATCAATCACTTCGGCGGCATGCAAGCGCGCACACACCGCATACATGCCGAACGTGGGCGACTGGATGGCGACACGGCCTTGCCCGGGCACGCAGGCGGCACGGATTAACAGATCGATGGCTTCATCACTGCCGCGGGTGACCAGCAGTTGCTCAGCGGCAGTGCCGTAATACGCGGCCATGGCCTCACGCAGTCGTTGCGGTTGCGGTTCCGGGTAGCGGTTCAGTGCCAGGGTGTCGAATGCCTGAGCCACGGGCGATTCGTTGGCGTTCAGCAAAACCTGACCGCCACTGTTCTGTTTGCGGGCCGAGAGGTAGCCGTCGTAGCCGCGTAAATCGGCACGCACATAGTCGAGGGCGCTCATGATGTGTACTCGCGCCGTATGCTCACCGCCCGCGCATGCGCCTGCAGCCCTTCGTGCGTAGCCAGAATTTCAGCACAGGCGCCGATGTTCCGGTTGCCCTGTCGGGATACCGATTGCGTGCTGATGAACAATTGGAAGCTGGCCACGCTGACGCCACTGTAGGCACGTGCGAAGCCGTTGGTGGGCAGGGTATGGTTGGTACCGGAGCAGTAATCGCCCAGGCTTTCGCTGGCCCAGTTGCCCAGAAACACCGAGCCGGCGGCCTGCACCTTGGGCAGATGGCTTTCGGCATCTTGTAGGGCAAGAATCAGGTGTTCAGGGGCATAGCGGTTGGACAGGGCAAAGGCCATATCCAGTGTCGGTACCTGAATCAGGCGTGCGTATTTCAAGGCTTGGCGAACAATATCCTTGCGTGGCAGGGTTTTTACTTGTTCGCTTACCGCCAGAGCAATCTGCTGCAGTTTTTCTGCATCGGTACACAGGCAGATCACCTGCGATTCCGGCCCGTGTTCGGCCTGTGCCAACAAGTCAGCGGCGACAAATTCCGGGATGGCTTGGCTGTCGGCAATCACCAGAACTTCCGAGGGCCCGGCAGGCATATCGATGGCCGGGCCTTCCGGGTGTGACTGTACGATCTGTTTGGCGGTAGCCACATAGGCATTGCCCGGGCCGAACAGTTTGTCGCAGCGGGGAATGCTTTCCGTACCAAACGCCATGGCGGCGATAGCCTGCGCGCCACCGGTTTTAAATACCTGCCGGATACCGCACTGTGCCGCGGCGTAAAGGATGGCAGCATCGACGCTGCCGTCGGCTTGCGCCGGGGTGCACAACACCACATCGCTGCAGCCGGCCAGTTGCGCCGGCACGCCCAACATCATCACGGTGGAGGGCAACGGCGCGCTACCGGCCGGAATATACAGGCCAACGCGCGCGATAGGCCGTAGGATTCGGCCGCAACGAACACCGGGGGCAGTTTGCACCGAAAACGCTTTGGCCATACCGGCCGTATGCCAACGGTTCAGGCGTGCGATGGCCTCATCAATGGCATTTTTAACGTTTGCGGGCAGATTTTTTTCGGCGGCCCGAAATTCAGCGCGGGTTACAGCCAGTGCATTGAGTTCAACGCCGTCGAATTTTCGGGCATAG
>JAHEBG010000156.1 GCA_024642445.1 Gammaproteobacteria bacterium
AGCCATGGAGGCGCGTATGGATGCGATGGACGCCACCTTGGATAAGCGCATTGAAGCGCGCGCTGATGCACTCGAGCCACTGGCAGAAGCCATGTGCAAACGTATTCAGCGCATGAATGTGATTGATGACGCCTTGGAAGTACGCTTGCCGAACGGAAAACCAATCGACTTGCTGTCGCTGAAAAAGGCCGAATAACCCATTTCCCCTCAGTTTTTCCTCTCCCTCCCGCTCCGGCGGGAGTTTTTTTATCCGAACTTTGCCCATTGGCAAGCCGACAGGTTCGGGTGACAATACAGGGGTCATGTGATTTTAGGTGGAATATGTCCGAACTGATTGAAGCACGCGTCCCCGATCTGGGCAGCGATTCCGGCATTCCGGTAATCGAGCTGTTGGTCCAGCCTGGCGATCGGATTAAAAAAGACCAAGGTCTGCTGACGCTGGAATCCGATAAGGCCACCATGGAAGTGCCGTCGCCGGTCGAAGGCGAGGTAGTCGAAGTGTTGGTCAAGCTGGGTGATGCGCTGTCCCAGGGTGATCGTGTGGCCATTATCCGTGTTGCAGAGGTTATAGCTGAACAGACAGCTGTACAGGCACCTGCTGCTCCGGTAGATATTGCCGAGCCCGTGTCGCCCAGTCCGGCGCCAGCCACCGTGTTAGCGCCGGCACCGTCTGCACTGCCTACGCCCGTAATGAAATCCCCTACGCATGCGTTGGATAATGCCGAGTTGGTACCAGGAAAGGTGCCCTATGCCAGTCCGGCGGTACGTGTTTTTGCTCGCGAGCTGGGCGTTGATTTGAATCAGGTCACCGGCAGCGAGCGTGGAGGCCGGATCACCAAGGAAGATGTGCAACGCTTTGTGAAATCCGCATTGTCCGGTGGCGCAGCCACTGCCGCCACCGGCACTGGCGGTTTAGTACTCATCCCATGGCCTCAGGTCGATTTCAGTAAATTCGGCCCAGTGGTTTCCGAGCCGTTGTCACGCATCAAAAAGCTTTCCGGCGCAAATCTGGCGCGCAACTGGGCCATGATTCCACATGTTACCCAGTTCGATGAAGCCGATATTACCGAGATGGAAGCCTTCCGCAAAAAATTGGGTGACGAACACAAAGACGTAGTAAAAATCACACCGTTGGTGTTCCTAATCAAAGCCTCGGTTGCCGCGCTGAAGAAATTTCCCGCGTTCAATGCCTCGCTCGATGGCGAAAGCCTGGTGCTGAAACAGTATTTCCATATCGGCATTGCCGTGGATACACCCGATGGCCTGGTGGTTCCGGTCATCCGTGATGCCGACCGCAAAGGTCTGCTGGAATTGTCGCATGAGCTCGCCGCCATTAGCGCCAAGGCCCGCGATAAAAAATTGACCGGCAACGATATGCAGGGCGGGTGCTTCACCATTTCGTCACTGGGTGGCATCGGTGGCACCGCATTCACGCCAATCATCAATGCGCCGGAAGTCGCCATTCTGGGCGTCTCCAAAGCACAGACTAAGCCGGTATGGAACGGCAAGGAATTCACGCCGAAGCTGATGTTGCCACTGTCGTTGTCGTACGACCACAGGGTCATCGATGGCGCGGCTGCCGCGCGTTTCACCACCTATATGGCCCAGGTCCTTGCCGATCTGCGTCGCCTGTTGGTCTGACTCTATGGCTATCATCGAACTGAAAGTACCGGATATCGGCGGCAGTGCTGCCGTCATCGAATTTCTGGTGAAAGAGGGCGAGCCAGTGGTTGTTGATCAAGGACTGCTGACGCTGGAGTCCGACAAAGCCACCATGGAAGTGCCGGCCAGTGCCGGTGGCATATTGAAGCAATGGCAGGTGAAACTTGGCGACACACTGAACGAGGGCGATGTCATAGCGCTTCTCGACGCTGCCGCTGCAACGGATAAGGTGTCAGAGCCAATACCCGCAGTTCCGACAGCGTCAGAGCTGCAACCGGCAGCACCTGAGCCCGCGCCTAAGGCGGCACCCGCGCCGAAAGGCAATGCCGACCACAGCTGCCAATTGGTGGTCATTGGTTCCGGCCCGGGCGGCTATACCGCTGCTTTCCGTGCCGCAGATTTGGGCATGGATGTGATTCTGGTGGAGCGTTATGAGCAACTTGGCGGCGTCTGCCTGAATGTCGGCTGCATTCCTTCGAAAGCCTTATTGCATGCCGCCAATGTCATCGAAGAGGTCAAGCACGTAGCGGATATCGGTTTGGATTTCGGTGCGGCCAAAATCGATTTGGACAAGCTGCGCGCACATAAGGAAAAAACCGTTGGCACGCTCAGCAAGGGTATTGCCGGCATGGCCAAACAACGCAAGGTCCGCACGGTCATCGGCGTGGCTGAATTCGCTTCGGCCAATCGCTTGTCGGTGGCTACTGCCAAGGGCGCAGTGAGTATTGACTTCGCGCAATGCATCATTGCTGCCGGTTCGCAGCCGGTAAAGCTTCCGGCGTTTCCGTGGCACGATCCGCGGGTCATGGACTCCACCGATGCGCTGATGCTGGCTGAAGTGCCCAAGCGTCTGCTGGTGGTGGGTGGCGGAATCATCGGGTTGGAAATGGCCTGTGTCTATTCCGCGCTGGGCAGTGCGGTGACTGTGGTTGAATTCATGGATCAGTTGATGCCAGGCGCCGACCCGGACTTGGTCAAGCCCCTGCAGGCTTTGTTGAAGAAGCGTGGCGTGGCCATCCACACCGCCTGCAAGGTGTTGAAGGTT
This sequence comes from Gammaproteobacteria bacterium, assembly GCA_024642445.1. Taxonomy (GTDB): domain Bacteria; phylum Pseudomonadota; class Gammaproteobacteria; order Xanthomonadales; family Xanthomonadaceae; genus Arenimonas. The sequence goes on from JAHEBG010000156.1 coordinate 2,708, forward strand.
GTCGCGGGCAAGAAAGCACTCAGCGCTGAATTTGAAGGCAAATCGGTACCGGAAGGCGCCGACTACGACCGCGTTCTGGTCTCTGTCGGGCGTTCGCCCAATGGCGGCAAGCTGAAAGCCGAGAACGCCGGGGTGCAGGTGTCCGATCGTGGTTTCATCAGCGTCGATAAACAAATGCGCACCAATGTTGCGCATATCTTCGCCATTGGCGATCTGGTTGGCCAACCGATGCTTGCGCACAAAGCCACACATGAAGCGAAAGTGGCCGCTGAAGTGGCTGCCGGCCATAAGCGGGAATGGGTGGCGCGCGCCATTCCTTCCGTGGCCTATACCGATCCGGAAATCGCTTGGGTGGGTTTGACCGAAACCGAAGCCAAAGCCAAAGGCATCGCGTATGAGGTCGGCAAGTTTCCGTGGGCGGCATCCGGACGTGCTATCGGCATCGGCCGTACTGAAGGGTTCAGCAAGCTGTTGTTCGACCCGGCAACGCACCGGCTTATCGGTGGCGGCATTGTAGGCGCCCATGCCGGCGATTTGATTGCCGAAATCGCCTTGGCCATAGAGATGGGCTGTGAAGCGTCCGACATCGGCCATACCATCCACCCGCATCCCACGCTGAGTGAAACCGTGGCGATGGCGGCGGAAGTATTCGACGGCAGTATTACGGATTTGTATTTGCCCAAGAAAAAATAAGCTTATGGCAATGGGCGCCACGGCGCCTTTGCTATACCAGAACCAGCCAACATACCCCGCATACCACCAGTACACTCACCGCATCCAACCAAGCGCCTTCGCGGAGCATATCTTTGCCGCGTAAAAATCCTGAGCCGAAAGCCACAGCATTCGGTGCGGTGGCCACCGGTAACATGAATCCAATGCTGGCAGCCATGGCTGCCGGCAACATCAGCAGGGCAGGGTCAATCGCCAGTCCCTTGGCAGCGGCAGCAAGAATCGGCATCAGTAAAACCGCGGTGGCGGTATTGCTGGCAATTTCAGACAGCAGCACCACGCTGGCAATGATTATTACCATTGTCAGGAATAAAGGCAGGTGCTGCGCAGACACCAACGAGCGGCTGATGGCATCGCTGATGCCGCTTTCCTGGAATGCGGTAGCCAGAGCAATGCCGCCCGCGAACAACAGCAAGGCGCCCCACGGAATGCTGGCAGCGGCGTCCCAATTCAGCAGCGCTTTATGGTCTTTGTTGCCGGAAGGGATCAGTGCCATGGCGGCCACGGCAAGCAGGCCTACCCCGGCATCACTGGCGGCTGGCAGATTTAGCCACGCACTCCAGCCACCCCACGGCCCTGTACGGGTGATCCAGGCCAGAGCAGTCAAGCCGAATACCGCAAGAACGCGTTTTTCGAGAACGGTCCATGCCCCAAGGGGCGGCAGTTCAGCGGATGGGCTGTTTTTAAGGTGCCGTGATAGACCAAAAGCCAGAATCGGCAACATTATGGCGGTAATCGGCAGGCCTAATGCCATCCAGTCGGTAAAGTCGTA
>JAHEBG010000157.1 GCA_024642445.1 Gammaproteobacteria bacterium
TGGTGGCCATGGCTTCGCGCCGGAGCACCGGTTGATTGGCAAGGGATTTGACGATGACCTGGTGCCGCAAAGGATACAAAGCTTGAAAGCCCAGATCCTGCAGCTCGCCCTTGATGACATTGATACCGAGGCGCTGGGCGATCGGCGCATAGATTTCCAAGGTTTCGCGGGCAATACGCCGCCGCGATTCAACACTTTTGGATTCCAGCGTACGCATATTGTGCAGTCGGTCGGCGAGCTTGATCAGAATGACCCGGATGTCCCGGGACATCGCCAGCATCATTTTCCGAAAGCTTTCGGCATCGGCTTCCTGGCGGTTGTTGAATTGGATCTTGTCGAGCTTGGTAACACCCTCAACCATTTCCGCCACGCTTTCACCGAACGTGTCGGCAATGAAGTTGCGCGGCAAGGCGGTGTCTTCCAAGGCATCGTGCAGGATGGCTGCACACAGCGCTTCACCGTCCATGCGCTGTTCCGCCAAAATTTCGGCAACGGCCAAGGGATGGGTGATGTAGGGCTCGCCGGAGTTACGGACCTGCCCCTGATGCGCCAGCGCGCCCAGCTCGTAAGCGCGGCGTATTTTCGCCAACATCTCATCCGGCAGATAACCGGCCTTTTTCAGCAACTGCTCTACCACTTCCGGACAAGGGTCCGGACACGGCATGTCCAAATCGAGCGGTGGCGTCAGCGGCGAGTTCATGATTCCATGCTACGCAAGAAAGGCTTATTTAACAAGAATTTCCTGAGCCGTAGGCAAAAAAATACCGGCATTCAATGCCGGTATTTTTAATGCTGCTGACGGGCGAATTACTCGTCGCCGGCTTTGGCTAAATCGTCATCCACCACTTCTGCGGCGGCCCATTCCAGGGCTTCACGTTCACGACGCTCACGTTGGGCGCGATCAACGGCATCGATGACGTCGTCGTTGATGGAACGGTCGGCGATTTCACGAAGCGCCAAAACGGTTGGCTTTTCGGAATCCAGGTGGGCGTTTTCCAGAGTGCTGGGCTCGCCTTTGGCCAATTGGCGGGCACGCTTGGATGCCATCAGCACCAGTTCGAAGCGGTTATCAACAACTTCCAGGCAATCTTCAACGGTAATACGCGCCATTACACTCTCCGTGCCGGCAAAAAATGCCAACAAACAATAGGTTAGATGAACTGGGCATTATAACCGAAAGCGCCGCTAATTCCAAACCCCACGGGCTTTATTCAGACAGGAGCTGTTCAATCAGGGCCTTGTGGCGCTCGGCCTGGCGCGGATACTGCAGGCGTTGGGCACTGAATATTGATGTAACCTCTTGAACTGCCTGATCAAAATTTTCATTGACGACCACATAGTCGAATTCGCCGACATGGCTCATTTCTTCGCGTGCCGCTGCCAAACGCTGGGCAATGACCGCTTCAGTATCTTGACCGCGGTGGCGCATTCGGGTTTCCAAGGCCTGCGTTGACGGCGGCAGAATGAACAGGCTTTTCGCTTCCGGAATCTGCTGGCGTACCTGACGTGCGCCCTGCCAATCGATTTCCAGCAACACATCCAGACCTTTTTCCAATTGCGGCAACACCGAATTGCGCGCCGTGCCTTTGTAATCGCCGTGCACCAAGGCATATTCAAAGAACTGGCCGTCGGCGATCATCGCTTCAAAGGCATCTTTGCTGATGAAATGGTAGTGCTGGGCATGACGTTCGCCCGGCCGCGGCGCACGTGAGGTGTAGGAAATCGACAAGGCGACATCGGGAATGCGCTTCAACACGGCATTGACGATGCTGGATTTGCCGGCGCCCGACGGGGCCGCAACGATGTATAGGGTGCCGTTCATTATTCGAGATTCTGGACCTGTTCGCGGATTTGTTCAATCAACACTTTCAATTCAACGGCGGCCTGGCTGGTTTTGGCATCCACCGATTTCGAGCCCAAGGTATTGGCCTCGCGGTTGAACTCCTGCAACAGAAAGTCCAGACGTCGGCCTACGGCTTCCGATTGCGACAACAAGCGGCGGGCCTCTGCGATATGGCTGTCCAGACGATCGAGCTCTTCGTCGACATCCATTTTCTGCAGCTGCAATACCAACTCCTGCTCCAGTCGCCCCGGATCCAGCGGCATCGGCAAATCAGCGATTTTTGCCAGCAGTTTCTGTTTCAGGCCGTCGCGGATTTCCGGCAACATCGAACGCAATTGCGAAAGGATGCGGTCAATGGCATCCAGCCGATCCAGCATGGTTTGTGCCAGCTTGCCGCCCTCACGTGCACGCGCCTCAATGAAGGCGTCCAAAACGGTTCCCAGTAGCGCAGCGGCGGATGCAGTCAAGGCTTCGGCATCGGCGATGGGTTCTTGCAAAACGCCGGGCAACCGCAGAACATCGGAAAAATTCGCACCCATGGCAGGAAATTGCCGGCCCAATCGATGGAACAACTGCGCGTACTCGGCCAATGCGGCTTCATCAATTTGTGCTACGGCGGCCGTGATGCCTGAGGTTTTGTAGCGGAAACTGATGTCCACTTTGCCGCGCGCCAAGCGCTGTGTCAGACGATCGCGCAATGCCGTCTCGAATGTCCGCAATTCCTCTGGAAGGCGAAGCCCCAGCTCTAAATAGCGGTGATTGACGGCGCGCATTTCACAGCTGAGCACACCCAAAGGCAGGGTGGATTCGGCGCTGGCAAAGGCGGTCATGCTTCGGATCATGGCGTTTAACTGCATGGGGTGAAGTAGGAATGGTAATCTATTTGCCCCTTCGATGGTAATCCCGAGACCCCCATGACACGCCCCAGTGCACGCGCCGCCGACCAACTCCGCTCCGTTTCCATACAGCGCCATTTCACCAAACATGCGGAAGGCTCGGTACTGATCAGCTTCGGCGATACCCGAGTGTTGTGTACGGCCAGCGTGGAAAATCGCGTGCCGGGTTTCTTGCGAGGAAAAGGCGAAGGTTGGATAACCGCCGAGTACGGCATGTTGCCGCGTTCAACCCACGACCGCATGAACCGCGAGGCCAGCAGCGGCAAACAAGGCGGCCGTACATTGGAAATCCAACGCTTGATCGGGCGCGCATTGCGCAGCTGCGTTGACCGGAAAAAACTGGGTGAACGCACCATTACCCTGGATTGCGATGTGTTGCAGGCCGATGGCGGAACGCGCACGGCAGCCATCACCGGCGCTTACGTGGCGTTATGCGATGCCATTCAGTCCTGTCTGAGCAAGGGGCAGATTACCGAGAATCCCATCATCGGAAAAATCGCGGCCATTTCGGTGGGCGTGTACAAGGGCGTGCCGGTTCTGGATCTGGATTACGCCGAAGATTCGCAGTGCGATACCGACATGAACGTGGTGATGGACGGCAACGGCGGCTTCATTGAGCTGCAAGGCACCGCCGAAGGCGCGGCGTTTTCGCGCGAGCATTTAAACGCGCTGCTGGGCTTGGCCGAAAAAGGCATCAACGAATTGCTGGTGTTGCAGCAGAAGTCGTTAACGCCATGATGGCATCACGACCGGCATGAAACTGGTCATTGCTACCTCGAATAAAGGCAAGTTGGCCGAAATGCAGCCGTTTCTGGCAGCATTCGGCTTTGATGCCATTCCACAAAGCGCCTTTGGTTTCACTGACGCCGAAGAAACCGGCCATACCTTCGTGGAAAATGCGCTACTGAAAGCACGTCATGCCTGCATGCAAACCGGCCTACCGGCGTTGGCCGATGATTCAGGCCTCTGTATTGATGCCTTGGACGGCGCGCCGGGCCTGATCTCTGCCCATTATGCCGGTGTACATGGCGATGCTGCCGGCAATATTGCCAAGGTTCTGGCTGAAATGTCTGCCCTTGAAAACCCCGTGCGCAGTGCACGTTTTTATTCCTGCATTGTGCTGCTGAAGCATGCCAACGATCCGCAACCGGTGATTGCCGAAGGCATTTGGCACGGTGAAATTCTACAAGCGCCGATGGGTGAACAGGGTTTCGGCTACGATCCGATTTTCTGGGACCCGGTTCTGCGTCAAAGCGCAGCACAGTTGCCCGCAGATTTGAAGAACCGCATTAGCCACCGTGGCCAAGCGCTGTTGCAACTTCAGCAGAAACTGCAAACCCGTGCCTGATTTGATGCCGCCACCGCTGGCGTTGTACATCCACATTCCGTGGTGCGTGAAAAAATGCCCGTACTGCGATTTCAACTCGCATGGCCAAAAAGGCGCATTG
>JAHEBG010000158.1 GCA_024642445.1 Gammaproteobacteria bacterium
TACTTTCGGAAATATCGCGCAGGGCTTCACGGGTAAAAAAACCCTGATGCCCGGTTAACAGCACTTTCGGGTGTTTTTGCAGCGCGGCCAGTAGCGGGTCGTGAATGGCTTCGGCGGAACGGTTTTCAAAAAATATTCCCGCCTCAAATTCGTAAACGTCCAACGCCAAGCCGGCCAATTTGCCGGCATCCAAGGCCTGCAACGCCGCCGCCGTATCCAGTACCGCGCCGCGGCTGGTGTTGAGCAGCAGCAGGCCGGGTTTGCACAGCGCTAGAAACCGTGAATCAATCAAGTGCCGGGTGGCGTCGGTGAGCGGACAATGCAGCGAAATCACATCGCATTCGGCCGCCAGTGTTTGCAATGGCACATAGCGGTGGCCAGCCGCTTCAAAGGCCGGATCTTGCACCACATCGTTGGCCAGAATGCGGCAGCCGAAACCCTGCATGATCTTGGCAAATACCGAACCGATACGGCCGACACCGACGATGCCGACGGTTTTGCCGTGTAAATCGTTGCCCATCAAGCCGTTCAAAGCAAAATTGCTCGCCGCCGTTTGCCGAGCGGCTTGCAACAGGTGCCTGTTCAAAGCCAACAACAAGGCCACGGCATGTTCGGCCACGCTGTGCGGGGAATATTCGGCCACACGGGTCAGAGTCAGGCCCAGTTGTTTCGCGGCATGCTGATCCACATGGTTATAACCACTGCAACGCAACGCCAGCAATTTCACGCCATGGGCGGCTAATACGTTCAAGGTTTCGGCATCGGCGCGGTCGTTCACGAAAATGCATGCAGCCTCGCAGCCCTTGGCCAATGCTGCGGTTTCCGGCGACAACGCAGCTTCGATGTAACGCAAGCTATGGCCCTGCCCGGCATTGGCCTGATCAAGCGCTTCCTGGTCGTACGGGCGGGTGCTGAATACGGCCACCTTCATGGGCGCGGCAAGGCCTGTTCGAAAATCCGGTAATGGGCATCGTGCATGCCCAGTGCGGTGTAGGTCTGTTGTGCCACGGCATTGGCATTTTCCACATACAGGCGAATGCCGCAGACACCGGCATCGGCCTGCGCCAAGGCCAGCACATGGCGATACAGCGCGCGGTACAGGCCTTTTCGGCGATGTTCGGGCTCGACATACACGCTTTGAATCCACCACCACAGGCCATTGCGCCAATCGCTCCATTCGGTGGTAAGCATCAGTGTGGCCACGGCTTGGCCGTTGTCTTCCGCCACAAAATAGCGCGCGCGTGCCGGGGATTCCATTCCATGGATTACGCCCGCTAACACGGTGTCTTCAGGCAAGGTTTTTTGCTCGGTCTCCCAAGCCATGGCTTGTGCCCAACGCGCCAATTGCGGGGCGTCGGCGGGAACGGCATCACGGATCTGCAGAGTCATTCGCTGTCCTTTTTGCGCGGTTTGGCGCCCAGTTTTCGGGTAAGGGTATTGCGGCCCAAGCCCAGACTAAGTGCCGCCTGTTGCCGGTGGCCGTCGTTGAATTGCAAGGCCGCATCCAACACACAGGTCTCGAAGCGTTCTTTCAACTGCGCATGCACGCCGGTGTGTCCGGCCTGCAGCAATTGCAACGTTTCCTGAAACAAACCCTGCTCCCAAGCTTGCGAATTGTTCTGCACAGTGTTGCCATCGGGGCGATGCTGCCAGTCGGCTACCGCCAAATGCGCTTGCGCGGTACCCGAAGCCATACGCCAACAGGCGTTTTCCAATTCACGCACATTGCCTGGCCAATCGTAGGCCTGCATCGCTTCCAGCAAGGCTTTGCGCGGAAGTTTCGGTGTGCCGCCCAATTGTTCGGCGGCGCGTGCGAAGAAATGCTTGGCTAATTCCGGAATATCGGTTTTGCGCGCACGCAGCGGCGGCAATTCAATGCGCAACACATTCAGGCGGTGCAATACGTCGGCGCGGAACCGTTGCGAGGCCACCAAGCTTTCCAGCGGCTGATGGGTGGCGGCAATCACCCGCACATCAACACGAATCAATTCGCGGCCGCCCACCCGGTAAAATTCGCCTTCGGCCAAGACCCGCAATAAGCGTGTTTGCAGCGCCAACGGCATATCGCCGATTTCATCCAGAAACAAGCTGCCGCCTTGGGCCTGCTCAAAGCGGCCGATACGACGGGCACTGGCCCCGGTAAAGGCGCCGGCCTCGTGCCCGAACAACTCCGATTCCAGCAATTCGTCGGGAATGGCGGCGGTGTTCAAGGCCACAAAGGGCTTGCCGGCACGCGGCGATTCCTGATGCAAAGCGCGCGCCACCAATTCTTTGCCGGTGCCGGTTTCACCGGTAATCAGCACGCTCAACGGCACCTGTGCCATGCGCCCGATCTGCCGGAACAATTCGCGCATGGCCGGACTGTGGCCCACCAGACCGGTGTCGCTGCCGCTGGCGGGTGTTTCGGTTTCCGGTTCGGGCTGGGCCGCCGGCAAGGCTTTTTCCACCAAGGCCAAGACGTCGTCCAGATTGAACGGTTTGGCCAAGTAATCGAACGCGCCGCCACGGTAAGCGCCGGCGGTGTTGCGGATATCGGTAAAGGCCGACATGACAATTACCGGCAGCGTTGGGTGCAGACGCTTTACCGCCTCCAGAAAATCCAAGCCGCTGCCGCCGGGCATACGAATGTCGGTAAATAGCACCTCGGGCGCGGGCCCGCTGTGCAGGGCCTCCAGCGCCTGGGCGCTGGCTTCAAAAGCACGCACGCGGTAGCCGGCATCCTGCAGGGTTTCGGTTAACACATAACGGATACTGGCATCGTCATCCAGCAGCCAGATGTTGGCAGAGCTCATACGCTGTCCTCAACGTCGGCTATTGGCAATAAAAACGCGAATACGGTATGGCCCGGCCGCGAACGAAAACTGAGCGAGCCTTGATGCTCGCGGGCAATCTGCAATGCCAACGGTAAGCCCAGGCCGGTACCGTCAGCACGGCCGGATACCAAGGGCAGAAATATCTGCTCTTGCAGGCTGTCGGGCACACCGGGGCCGTTATCGCCGATTTCCACACGGATGGCCATGCGGTGCAGGCGTTCGCCAATCAGCACATGGTGCTCGGCGCGCGAGCGCAGGCTAACGCTGCTGGCACCCGACTGCAGGGCATTGCGCACCACATTCAACAAAGCTTGGGTTAAACGGTCGCTGTCGCCCACCAATTCCGGCAGGCTGGGGTCGTAATCGCGAATCAACTTTACCGCCCAACCGGCTTCGGCATCGGCCAGTTGCCGCACCGTTTCCAGCACGCTGTGAATGTTCAGTGCGGCGTGTGCTTTCGGCGGCGCCGGATTCATGAATTGATCAATCAGCCCGGTTAAGCGGTCCACTTCGGTTTCGATCAATTTCACCAAGGTTTGCGATTGCGGTTGCTCAGCGGTTTTTTTCTGCAACAACTGGGCCGCGCCTTTCAAACCGGCCAGCGGGTTACGCAACTCATGGGCCAAGCCTTTCAAGGCCATCGACAACGCGGCCGGTAAGGCCAAAGCCGGGTCGCTGCCATCGAACTCGGCACGCGGATGCCATTCAATTCGCCAACCGTTGGCGTCACGCACTATCAACGCATCGGCAAAATACACACCCTGCCCGGCATAACTCAGCTGTACCCGCAACGCCTGCATTCGGGCATCGGGGGTTGCGCATTCGCGGCACAGATTCAGCAAACGCGGCGCCTCCGGATCCAGTTGGTCCAACGACAGCCCCAGAATCCGGCGTTTACCCACCGACATCCAGCGGCTGAACGCCGCATTGGCTTCGCGCACGCACCCGGCCTCGTCCAACCATAACAGTGGCGTGGCTAGGTCATCGTAGGGGCTAAGATCAAGCTGCATTGCACCATAATAGTGCAAAAAGTACTGTATGGGTACAGGCACTTTAGACCGCTGACCATGGCTTTACGGAATATAGGCGCAGCAATTATTGCCAACGCTTTTTCTAAACCAATGCTGAACATTTATTTGTATTTTCAAACACATGACTTCCAGCACATGGCAGAGCAGTATTGGTGTTATACATTAGTAACACACCAACCAAAAGGAACGCCGTCATGGACAACAAAGCCCCGAACAAACCCAGCAATGCCGTAGACAATTACACCGGCATCAGCGAATTGAATGCCCGCTATCGCCACCGTGAAACCGGTGTCGGCTATGGCAAGAGCAGCGGTTATGCCACCGAACGCCGCTACGCCACC
>JAHEBG010000159.1 GCA_024642445.1 Gammaproteobacteria bacterium
AGGCAATATCGGACAAGGCATCTTCCGGGTCGCGGCCAGCCAAGGGTGCCAGTGCCAGCAACTGGTCTGCAGCCGGCATCGACTTGATTTCCTCTGTCAGACCGAATTGGCTGATGACATTTTCCATATCGGCCTGTTCTTTTCCGTAAATGGCTTCTACTACACGGTTTTCCACATAGCTGGTGAAGCCCTCGTTCAACCACATATCTTTCCACGAGCTGTTGGTAACCAAATTACCCGACCAAGAGTGCGCCAACTCATGCGCAATCAAACTGACCAGAGATTTATCACCAACAATGACAGTGGGTGTAATGAAGCTCAAGCGCGGGTTTTCCATGCCGCCAAATGGAAAGCTGGCCGGCAACACCAGCATGTCGTAACGGCCCCATTGGTAAGGCCCGTACAGTTTTTCGGTAACCTCAATCATTTTTTCGGTATCGGCAAATTCCGCCGACGCCGCATCCAACATCGACGGCTCGGCCCAGACACCCGATCGTGCGGATATCGGTTTGAATACCACATCGCCTACCGCAATGGCCAAGAGGTAGGAGGGAATCTTCTGCGGCATGCTGAAACGGTAATCACCGTTGCGGGCTGCATCCGGATTGTTGTCGGCACTCATCAGCGCCATCAGCGAAGCATCGGTTCGGATGCGGGCGTCATAGGTAAAGCGGACGCCCGGCGTATCCTGGAGCGGAACCCAGGAGCGCGCGTGAATAGCCTGCGACTGGCTGAACATAAACGGCTGTTTGCTGGCGGTCATGGCCGGCGTCAGCCACTGCAACCCGGACGCTTCCGGGCGCGTGGCGTAATGAATGCGTACACGCGGCAATGCCGATTTCAGTTTGATACGCAATGCCGAACCGTATAACGGGTCTTTCTTGGCCAGCGTGTACTTTACCGAACGCCATGCCTTGCCATCGAAGCCCTCAATACGGCGGATATCCAGATCACGGGTATCCAGAACCAACTCAGCGCCCTTAGGGTCGAGCCAATGCAATTGCAGCTCAGCGGTACCCTGAAGCCGGCGTGCTGCCATATCGACACGCAAATCGAGGCTGAGATGCTCGACACGCACTGTATCGGTCTGTGCATAGGAATTCGGATCCAACGCCATGTTGCTGTCGATGACATTACTGACTTTGGACTGCGCTTCAACGCCGGGCTTGCAGGCCGCCAACACCAAGGCCAATACAACTGCTGTGGCAATTCGGAACATGACTTTCCTTTTCAGATTTTATAGCCGCTGTGGATGGCGACGATGCCGCCGGATAAATTGCGTACCTGGCACTGCTCAAAGCCCGCTTCTTCCATCAAGGCTTTCAGGCCGGCTTGGTTCGGATGTTTGCGGATCGATTCGGCCAGATACTGGTAGCTGTGTGAATCGCCGGCAATCAATTCGCCCAGTCTAGGCAAGACCTTGAACGAATGGAAATCGTAGATTGGCTTGAACCATTCGGCCTGTACTTCGGAAAATTCCAACACCATCACTTTGCCGCCGGTCTTCAAAATACGGTGCATCGATTTCAACGCAGCCAGCTTGTCGGTGACGTTGCGCAACCCGAACGCCATGGTAACGGCATCAAAGCTGGCATCGGGAAACGGCAAGGCTTCGGCATTGAGTTGCACATAGCGCAGGGATTTGAGCAGACCCAGATCGGTCAGCCGGTCACGGCCTACCGACAGCATTTCGCGGTTGATATCGCCAATGATGATTTCGCCGGAATCGCCGACGCGCTCGAGCAACAGCTTGGCGATATCGCCGGTGCCGCCGGCCAGATCGAGTACGCGGTCGCCGCGCTTGATACCGGAGGTTCCGGTGAAATAGCGCTTCCACAGCCGGTGCACGCCCAACGACATCAGGTCGTTCATGACATCGTACTTCTGGGCGACCGAGGAAAACACCTGGCCGACCAGCTTCTTCTTGTCTTCTACCGGTACGTCACGGAAGCCGAAATGGGTGGTTTTATCGTTCATTTCCGTATTATCACACGGCCAACCGCGGAATACACCGGCAGGCCCATGGACTGCATCGTAAAGTTCTGGACAAGGCATTGAATTGTCTGCAATATCTTATAAATCCTTGGAGAGCTTCATGCACAAATTTACCGTTTTAGCCTTAATGTTTTCGCTGTTTATTTGTCCGCTGTCCTTTGCCAAAGCTGCCGACGACAGCATTCGAACAAAACTGGATGCGCGTAATATTCAATACGAAATTGATGACGATGGCGATTTCAAAGTGACCTATTCGTATAAAAAAGAAAATAGGACTCAACTGGTTTTTATCTCGGGCAAAACCGAAACGGTTGGCGGCTTCGCCGTGCGCGAAATCTACTCTCCGGCGGCGCGTATCGAAAAAGACAACATCAACGGCGCTAGAGCCTTGGAGTTAATGGCCGAAAGCCGCCAGAATAAACTCGGCAGTTGGGAAATTGGCGGTGATGTGCTGTACTTAGTCATCAAGATGCCAGACAGCCTAAGTGCTGCCCAACTCGAATCGGTCATGGACATCGCGGCTGAAACTGCTGACGACATGGAAATGGAGATTTCCGGCGACCGCGACGACCTCTGAACCTGGCTAATCACAATGCGAAAAAGCCGGCGAATGCCGGTTTTTTTATGCGTGCGCTCAGGCCTCGCGGGCCAGGCCCCGTTCTGCCAGTGCCGCCAGATACCTTGCCCAGCGCGCCTCGTACTCTTCGCCCAGTGCCTTCAGGAAGCTCCAAGTGTAAATCCCGGTTTCATGGCCGTCGTTGAAGCGCAGCACCACAGCATAATTACCGATCGGTTCAATGCCGGTGATATTCACATGCTGTTTGCCCGAAACCCACACGCGCTGATCCGGGCTATGCCCCTGCACTTCCGCCGATGGCGATTCGACCCGCAAGTATTCGCAGGGCAGACGGTAGCGGCTGCCGTCGTCAAAGGCCACCTCCAGCTGGTGTGACGCCCGGTGCAGTACGATATCGGTGGCCTTCACGTTCATCCGGATTTCTTCCGTTTGGCGCGTGGGTGCGCGGCATCGTAAACCGTAGCCAAGCGTTGGAAATCCAAATGGGTGTAGATCTGGGTGGTGGCAATGTCGGCATGGCCCAGCAACTCCTGCACGCTGCGCAGATCGCCGGACGACTCCAACATATGGCTGGCAAAGCTGTGCCGTAGCAAGTGTGGGTACACCCGTTTCCAGATGCCCTGCTGCTGCGCCAGATGGCGCAAACGCAGTTGCACGGCACGGGTACTCAATGCGGAACCGCCGCGGCCGGGAAATACCGGAGCCGTGCGTACACCGGCGCTGGCAGAATGCCATGCCTCCAGCGCCTTGACGGCATGACTACCCACCGGCACCACCCGGGTTTTACTGCCCTTGCCCAGCACTGTAACCAGGCAGTCGTTCAGATCAAGATCGCTCCAGCGCAACGCGCACAATTCGGATACGCGAAGGCCCGAGGAATACAGTAATTCCAGCATGGCGCGATCGCGCAGACCCAATTCGCCGTCAGTCGATAATTCCACCAGACGTACCGCTTCATCCACATCCAACACCTGCGGCAATTTGCGCGGGGCTTTCGGGGCACGCAAATCGGTACTGGGGTCGCTCTGCAACACGCCCTGCTTCATGGCGTACTTGAACGCGCTGCGCAATGCCGATAATCGCCGTTGCAGGCTTTTCGGGGCCAACCCGCGTCGATGCTCCGACGCCAGATACTGCTGAACATGGCTGAACTGCAGTTGGCTGAAGTCCGTCAGACCCTGGCTTTGGCAATACTGCTGCCAGGTCATAAGATCGCGCCGGTAGTTGCTGAGGGTGTGCGGGGAAGCTTGGCGCTCAACCGCCAGATACTCGAGGAAACGTTCGATGCCGGCATCGACGGCGCTCATTTTCGGGTTTGCAGCAACGCCGTATGGTACAGATCGCCAATCCAACGCAGGAACAAGGTGCCCATACCGGGATAAAAGCGGTGCGCATCGCGGCTGCCGATGGCTATCAGGCCGGTACCGCTGATGGGAATCAAGGCCACCGATTGGGTGAATTCGGTATCGTCGCCAAACAAGACCGGCAGTTTTTCCGGATTCAGACGGCCGCAGATCGGCTCGTTCATGCGCAGACAGTCGGCGAACGGCTGCAGGCTCGGGTCATCGGAGGCGATCTCACGGTAGCCGTCATCCGTCAT
>JAHEBG010000004.1:0-8425 GCA_024642445.1 Gammaproteobacteria bacterium
GAACATCCCGGATGACATGGGTGTCATCATCCGTACCGCAGGTACCGGCCGAGATGCCGACGAACTGCAGTGGGATCTGGATTATCTGATTCAGGTCTGGAATGCCATCAGCCAGGCCGCGCTGTCGAAGCCTTCGCCATTCCTTATTTATCAAGAGTCGCGTTTGATCATCCGCGCCCTGCGCGATTACATGCGGCCGGATATCGGCGAGGTTCTGGTCGATACCGACGACATTTACCAGCAAGCACAGGACTTCATGCAGTTGGTGATGCCGCACAATTTGCGCAAACTGAAAATGTACACGGACGACATTCCGCTGTTCAACCGATTCCAGATTGAATCGCAGATTGAACAGGCCTATGAACGTACCGTTCGCCTGCCCTCTGGCGGCTCCATTGTGTTGGATCAGACCGAAGCATTGACCGCCGTCGACGTCAACTCCTCGCGCGCCACCAAAGGCGGCGATATCGAGGAAACCGCACTCAATACCAATCTGGAGGCGGCGGATGAAGTCGCCCGCCAAATGCGTCTGCGCGATCTCGGCGGCTTGGTGGTCATCGATTTCATCGATATGAGTTCCGGCAAGCACCAACGTATGGTGGAAGACCGTTTGCAACAGGCATTGAAGCTTGACCGCGCGCGTGTCCAGATCGGCAAGATTTCCCGTTTCGGTCTGTTGGAACTTTCGCGTCAGCGCCTGCGTCCGTCACTCGGCGAATCAAGCCAAGTGGTTTGCCCGCGTTGCGATGGTCACGGCCGCATGCGCAGTGTGGAATCGCTTTCGCTTTCAATCATCCGTCTGTCCGAAGAACAGGCGATGAAAGACAAGACGGCACAAGTGCTGGTCCAAGCACCGCCGCAGATCGCCAATTACCTGTTGAATGAAAAGCGCCGGGCTTTGGTGGAAATCGAAACACGCCATGAAACCCCAATCATCATTGTGGCCGATGAAGCATTGGAAACACCGCATTTCAATGTCACCCGTCTGCGTGAAGGCGACTTGCCTGAAGACACCGTAAAACCGAGCTACCAGCGTGGCGTTCCCCGTAAAATGGAAGTGCATGCCTTGACCAAAGCACAATTGAACGTGCCGACCGCGCCTGCTGTTACCCATGTCAAGCCTGCGCAAAGCGCCCCGCCCCGCCAAGTCAGCGCACCTGAAGAGGTTGCACTCAAAACTGTTGAGAAAACCCAAGGCGGTGGCTTCTTTGCCAAAGTGCTGTCGTTTTTCTCGGGCGGCAGCGATGCTGATACGAAGGAAGATGAAAAAGAATCCTCAAGTCCACGCCAGGACGGACGTCGCGGTCGCAACGACAATCGCAAGAATGCGTCGCGCACCCAGAATCAAGGCCGATCAAAACAAGCACGCCCTGATCGTCCTGAGCGCACCGAAGCAGAAAAAGAACAACGCAGGCTGGACCACCAGAAACGCCAGGAAGAACAGCAGAAACGGCGCGAAGAACAGAAGCTGAAAGAAGCCGAACGCCGTGAAGCACAGCGTGCAGAAAATCAGCGCCGCGATGCTGAAAAACGCAATCAGAACCCGAATCAAGAGAGCGGGCAAGTTGCCGGAGCTGCCGAGGAAGCAATCGATCAGGCACTGGCATCTTCAGCCGATAGTGGCAACAACGCACCTGCCAATTCTGATGATGGCAGCGAAAATACGCCGCGCCGTCGCCGCGGCCGCCGCGGTGGCCGTCGTCGTCGTCGCACTGAGGGCGAATCCACAGAGAATACTTCTACTGATTCCGGCAATGACCAGTCCGAAATGGATTTTTCGGACTCGGACGAAGCCAAGCAAGCCGAGAGCAGAACCGATAAGCCTGCAGATAAACGGAACAGTCCATCCGTTTCGGAAACTGAAACCGCAGAAACAAAGGTTCAGCGTCCGGTAGTGGTTTCCGCCATTCCGGTAACTACCGCCGAATCGGACTTTAGTGATTTGCCAAAAACAACGCAGGTGGCTCCGGCAGCAGAACCGGAATCGATACCAGAAGTTGCCGAAGTGGTAGTGGCTCAACCTGTTGTAGCGTCAGAGCCGGCAGTCGAAACGCCAACCGTATATGCTGCTAAAGCAGAAGCGGTTCAGCACGCAGACATTGCAGATGCTGACGTGCCTCCCAGCGCACAGGAACCAGTGGTGATGGCAGTTGCTCCTGCGAAAGTAGAGCCTCAACCTTCACAGACGGGCTATAAGCCGGTTGCGCCGCCGTCGTTTGCCATGCCTACACCGCCTGCAAACACCGGCTTTGATTTCACGGTGAAAATCAGCCAAGAAGGCAAGTCCGACTAAATACTCTGCATTGGCTCGGTAATGCCGTATTGTGCGGCCAATCGAGCCAATGCTATGGTGTCGGCAATAGCCAGTTTTTCAAAAATCCGATATTTGTGGGTGGCCACCGTTTTTGAGCTAACGCAGAGCTTGCGGGCGATTTGTTCTGCCCGCCAACCCTGACAGAACAGCAGCGAAACCTCCACCTCTCTGGCAGACAGTTTTTCGAATGGCGATTGCGCCTCCTTCTCCAAGGCCATTCTCTGGGCCAAAGCACTGGACAGGTAGCGTTTTCCACGAGCCACATCTCGAATGGCTCGCAACAACTCCTCGGCATCGCAGGCTTTACCCAGATAGCCGCTGGCGCCTGCTTGCAGTAGCCGCTTCGGCATTGGCCCATCTTGCTGAACGGAAACGATGATGACCTTGGCAGCTGAGCCTACCTTGTTCAGGCGCTCAGTAATTTCTAACCCACTTAAGCCGGGCATATGCAAGTCACAAAGCACCACATCAGGCTTGAGGGAGCGGATTTTTACAAGCCCTTCCTCACCATTGTCTGATTCTCCGATAATGCGAATATCCAGATGCTCCTGGAGAATCAACCGGTAACCGGTACGTACCAGCGCGTGATCATCAAGCAGAAATACGGTAATCATGGGGAACCTTTATGCAGGGATTTCGGTCATTTTAAATGCACTATAAATTGGCCAGCAATAAGCATTTTTCTGCATTGCGCTTCAGAAATTTCCTATAATGACGATGAACCCCAACGGTGCCGACCATGTCCCTTGAAACCCTGAAGGCTAAGCTCTTAATGCATGCGCAACGTGTGCGTACGCACTACTGGCCTAAACTTTTGCTTTGGTTGAACACTACCCGCAAACGCAGCCTGTTTTTCGTGGCTTTAGCTATTGGTCTTGCACTGTCCATTCCGGTTCAATGCAGCCGCTTGCTGTTCAGTGGTACCAAGAGCGAGGTCTCGGATGATGTCACTATCGATGCCACAGGTCTGCCGGCACCTGGAATGGCCGGTAACAGCATTACCAAAATGCCCCGGGCCGGTGAACCCAGACCTGTCCAAGCTCCAACTGAAGCAACGCCTGAGCCTGTATCTGCGCCAACCCCCGAAGCAGTGGAAACCAAGCCCATTGCAGCTGGGATCGATCCGAACAACCGAGAAGCCAGCCCATTGCTTAAAGTTGCACCTAAATATCCGGCCAGAGCGTTGCGTAATGGCGATAGCGGCACGGTATTGGTCCGGGTAAAGATTGACGCTAAGGGCAACCCAAAGAAAGCGAGTGTTGAACAAAGTGCCAATTCCTGGTCGCTCGACCGCGAAGCCCGTTCCACGGTAATGCAATGGACGTTTTCACCCAAGATTGAGAACGGCGTCGCTGTCCCATCGGAATTGTTAATTCCCATTGACTTCAAGCTTGGCGAATAACGCACAAACCCAGCGAAACGGTTTAAAATAGCCGGATGGAGAGATGGCCGAGTGGTTTAAGGCAGCAGTCTTGAAAACTGCCGTGGGTTTATAGCCCACCGTGGGTTCGAATCCCACTCTCTCCGCCAAATCACTTTCCAATCCTGACTGATTTACATCAGGCTTAAATCTGTCTAGAATCAAAGTACTTACGAATGGGCTTTGCCATTCCCTCTTTGGAGAGGCGGTATGATGATTTTTATTCTCTTGCTAGTGGTCCTGGCAATAGCTGGCGTACTGTTGCTTAAGTCGAACGCAGCACCTGCCAAAAAGAAAAGTGCTCAGAAGTCGCAAATTGATATTCCAGGCAAGGTTTCAAATCCTCAGTTGTATGCAGCCCTGCCCGGGGTTGTGGCCTGGGAATTTGTCGCCCCCAATCTTAGTGTATCCTGCGATTTCGCCCATACCCAGGCCGGAACGCGCAAGCAATCCCAAGGGTGCACTCCGCTACCGTTCCAGGACTGCAACAGCACGGCCTGCATGTGCTTTTACCGTCCTGTATTCGAACAACGCAAGAAACAGCGAAGAGTAGAACATGACAGACGCAATGCCATGCGTTTCGAAGCGGTAGATGATCGTAGGCATGGGGCCGACCGCCGAAAGGACAACCTGAATTGGAACGAGCCCCGTTGACAGCCCTGTAGGCTTTAAAAGCCTGCAATCGGTGTAGACTGTTGAAAACATATCGAAGGAAATGTCATGACCGTATGCCCAGTGGCTTTAGCTGTCGGCTGCCGAAAGTGTCCGATTTATGTGGTTTGCCCGGTCAAATCTCTAATTGGAGACCAAGCCCCTTCCCGTCCGGAGAAATCCCTGAGCCGGTCTGCGCCTAAACAGCGTGCAAAGAAAAAGCCCAAATAGGGCTTTTCTTTTTTCAGCCCACGACTAGGTGCAATTTCATCCAGAATGCACTTGCCACAAGCCAGCCCTAAGCCGCCCTAGCGGGCATGCTTAAGGTGAATCTTGAATATTTTTTTTCAACTCGCTATCTACGGTTTGACGCAGAGCTGTAGCCGCCTGCATTTGTCCTTTCGCGAACAGTGCGGCGACATGCATCGATGACATCCAATACCGTAGCTCGGATGTGATGGTCGGATCATTTCGTATGGCATGAACAACCTCGGCTGCTGACGCTTCATCCATGGGTGATGAACAGGGCAACATTTTCTGACCGCCTTTAGCATCGGTTGAATAGCAGTGTGCCCAAATATATTCTTGTGTCGAAAGTGGGATAATACCGCGCACATGTTCGCGGTAACGCGGACGTTCCGTTAGCAATGGGTTGAAGCCCAGCGAATAATACTGTGCAAGTGCATCGCGGAAACTGGTGTCGCTAATCAGGCTAAGTTCACCGGCACTTTTCAATTCCTCGAAGGTTGAATCGGTAGTGTAGAATTCGGCCACCTGGCTGGATTGGAAGAACGCCAGAAGCAAGTCCCATTGCGATGCGCCTTTGGCATCCCCGGTTTCACTGTACGCCAGTCCTTTTGCGCCATACACCGAGACATCTGCCCAGAATCGAAGTCGATCCTGATAATTGGCAAGATCGGCATCCAGATCGGCGCCAATACGCTGCAGGTTGGCATTCGCCCGGATCTTATCCACCCGGTCAGCATTCCAATTTGACACCTGAATACCCAGAAACACGCCACTCACCAGCAAAATGAATTCTATGACGATGGCAGTCCAGTTTTGCTGCTTAATCGATTGGGCCAGACGGCGAAGTATCATTGAAGTTTCTCATTTTCTAAACGGGTCGCCAGAGCATCCGCATGTATTCTTAATTCTTTAATTTCCCGCATATGCCTGTTGGTATAAATCCAATAGTTCTTGCCAGCAGCCAACAAACTTCTGTCTTGTTTGAATGCATCGGCGAGTTCATTTGCAGGCATGACATCAACCGGAGACAGTCCGAATTGCTGTTGAGCATCAACCAGCCGCCATCGACTTTCCATCAGTGCTTTTTCATAATTGTGTACTTTATCTACATTCGCATAATAAGACTGTATGGCACGAACCAAACTTTGGTCCCGAATGATACTGATTCCACCGGTATTGATGATAGTGTCATATGTCAGACGATTGCCGTCGAGAGTAGTTAGAATAAAAATAGATAACCCAGCGGTATTTTTATCATTCTCATCGTAAGCAGGCGACTTCTCAATCTGGATCAATCCACGCGCCGAATTAAAAAGTTTCGGCAATACCTCTCCCGTGGCTTTTTCCAAAAGATAGGTAAGAACAGACATCCTTTGTGTTGATATCCTGCTAATTTCATCGATTTCAACGATATCTCTTCGGACATCTATAGCCAGACTTGAGATATAGTTGGCCTCTAGTGCGCGCTCTACCCTGGCCTCGTTCCAATTGGAGACCTGAATACCCAGAAACACGCCACTCACCAACAAGATGAATTCAATGACAATCGCCGTCCAGTTTTGTTGTTTGAGAGATTGCGATAGGCGACGCAAGATCATCGAATACCTCCTTCGAGTGCAGCAATCACTGGCACAAGCGATTCGGCTGTCGCGTTGTAAGTATCGGTCTTGGTATCACTTTCAGAAAGCTGGTAGCGCAACGCCTGCTCAAAACCCGGTTCGGCGAGCAATAGCTTGGCAGCGCGTTCGATTTCTTGCGCAGGAACATCGATATCGCATTGCTTTGGCAGCGATGAATAGGTTGCGCGATAGACAAACTTCGTCTGATCGCCACAGGTCGCTTTAATTGCTTCTTGAATCGCATATGGCATCACACCGCGAATCATTTCTCGATAACGCGGACGAGACGTGATTGAAATCGATTTGGTGAGATCGTACTCGTAATAACCAATCAGCAAATCACGCGCCTCTGCATCATGAATCAAGCTGATGGCACCCGTCGCGACGATTTCCTCAAAAGTCGAGCGGCTGGAAGAAACATCCTGCCATTGGCTAGCTTGATAAGCACTGATGACAAAGGTTTCAGGATTAACAGAACCCGGCTTTTCAAATTCGCGCAAAGCCGTTTTGGCGTACGCTGCTGTTGTTGCATAATAATCCCGTATGGCCTCAATATTAAGCTTTTCGCTATGCATGTCATTGATGAGGCGTACTAACAGTTCGTCGGCACGCTTTTGATCGACACGCGCAGTATTCCAATTACTGACTTGAATGCCCAAAAAAACACCGGCCACTAGCAACACAAACTCAATCCAGATGGCAGTCCAGTTTTGTTGTTTAATTGATTGGGACAGACGGCGAAGTATCATTTCTCTCTCCCCTTTGTTAGCTGGTCATCAATACGCTTCTTGAGTACAACGCATTCTGCACGCAGTTGCCGCAGAATCTCCACCTGCAAGTATGCCGAATCCACCCAATAGGCCAGCTCTGTCTGAAGACTCGGATCATCTTTATAGCGTTTCAGAATCGCATACGACGCCGATTCATCGACAGGTGACGTGCAGGGCTTTATGGAAACGGCTGCGATGTCGAAGCATTCACTGGTGATGTAGCGGGCTACGCGGTACGGAGTGAGCCCCCTTACATGGGGACGGTACTCCGGATTGAGACGCAAAATATAGTCGGCACGGGCGTATGTTCCACTGACGAAATATTCGGTTAATGCCGTTCGCAGATTTGCATCACGCACCAGCCCCAATTCTCCGGCCGAACGCATTTCCTGATAGGTACTGTCAACCGGCGAGTATGGAAGTATTCGGCTGGCCTGAAAGAACGCCAGAACCGTCTGCCATGCGGAGTTTTCTGCCAATACGCCGTGTTCCGACCATTCCAATGCTTTTTCGCCGTACGCGATGGATTGGCCGACATAGGTCAGGCGTTTATCAATTGATGCTAATTCCTGCTCCAGATCACCCGATAGACGCTCCAGGAAACCTTGCGCACGCTGCTGCTCCAACCGGGTCTCGTTCCAATTGGCTACCTGAATACCGATGAATACACCCACCACCACAATCACCAGATCTATCCATATGGCGGTCCACTCCTGTTTTTTGACGTGCTGGATAACCCGGCGCAGGATCATGGTGCGTCCTTCAAAGCCGCAGTTAGACTGTCACGGCTGTCTCGGTTGGTAATTGTCAGATTTGCAAGAATGGTTTTGACATCGGTGATTCTTAGCCGAAGAAAGGGTACAAACTGTTCGTTATTGCGCAAAATGTTTGCCGAATTATCCATAATTTCCTGATTAACGCTTACAGTACAAGGGTAATCAAGCGTACCTTTTATATTAGCGAAATCACCGACCGCAACAAATTTATCGCCGCAATTTTCACCCAAAGCCGTTTGAACCGACAAAGGAATACGCATTCTGAACTCTTCACGGAAGCGCGAACCAATGACCTCGTTCTTAAAGTTTTCCAGTACCGGATTGGTATACACCAATGTCGCAGCATCGCGTAACACTGGGTCTGAAATCAGACTGATTTTACCGGTGGATGTCATTTCATCGTAGGTTGATCGGCGCCGTGATTGCAGATTGTATTGCGTGGCGCGATAAGCACTCACCAGCAATTGTTCGTTGGAAACATCGGCATGTCCTTCAAGTGCGGCAAGTGCCTTTTCCGCGTTAGCCAGCACCTCACTGTAATATTGAATCTGAAACTCATAGCCCCACGCCTCAATCCGCAGATCCGCACGTAAGCGCTCGGTAAACAATTTTGACTGGCGCTCGAT
>JAHEBG010000004.1:8525-15773 GCA_024642445.1 Gammaproteobacteria bacterium
GTGCCTTTTCCGCGTTAGCCAGCACCTCACTGTAATATTGAATCTGAAACTCATAGCCCCACGCCTCAATCCGCAGATCCGCACGTAAGCGCTCGGTAAACAATTTTGACTGGCGCTCGATCGCCCTGTCTTCATTCCAATTGGCAACTTGGATGCCCAAAAACACACCCACCACTAACAATATGAATTCAATCCAAATGGCGGTCCAATTCTGGGCTTTGAGTGATTCGGCCAAGCGTCTTATCAACATAACTATTCCCAAGGCAGTGGCGCGGATTCTTCTTTGGTGAAATTATCCAAACACTCTAACGCTATCAATAATTGGCGAACTTGTTAACGACTCCGGCCAATTGAAGCGCAGGGCAACGATATCAATACCCTGCAATAGGGCAAATGCAGCCGCCACATACGCCCGCGACCATTGCACCATTTTTCCTTTTTTTAGGTTATCGAAAAAACCACTCATCGAATATTGCCTTCGTCATCGAAGCCAACTTTATTCAACAACTTGATATAGCGCGGGTCGTTGCGGTAATTATCAAATTGAACACTACGTAATCCAGCCACAGGATCAACACCGCTCAAGTGACTATTTATTGATGCCTCTAACCCATTGAATGATTGTTGAATGTTATAAGCCGTGTTGTTACGGTTATCGAATGCTTTCAAGCCTTCATCCCCGATAACTTTTCGGGCAGCTTCGCGCTGGCTTGGATCACGTATCAGGCTAATATAGGCACGTATATTCTTCCGGCTTTCACTAGAAAAACCGTCCCCGCCATCACCCTTGGTGTTGGTTGCATCACGCGCTTGCGTTTCATTCAGAAGCTTCTCTATATCATCCGTTCGCTTAGTACTAAAATACGCTCTAAGCAAATTATTCGAAAAAAGTGGCACGTCTGGCGCCAATGCATAAGCTGCGCGCCGAACAGCAACTTCCTCTTCATTACGCCCTAATCTGCCTAGCGCATTGGCCTTGCCATTCAGGAATATTGGCACCAAAGGGTCTAAAGTAACCGCTTTCTGCGCAGATCTCAGCGCCTCTTCCAAACGTCCCATTGCGGCCAGCCAGTCGGAATAGTGGTAATACACTTCTGGGTCGTTCGGCGCTAAAGCCAATGCGCGATTAAAATGCTTTTCGGCCAGTACCCACTGCCACTGGAAAGTGTAAACCATGGCCAATGCCGTGTGCGCTTGTGGTAAATCGGGAGCGAGTTCAAGGGCTTGCTTGCCAGCCTTCTCTGCTTCCTTCATAAAAACAGGTGTATTGGTACGTTCGGCTGTTGGAACATACCAAGGATATACCGCCAAACTGCTGGACAGGCCTGCCCAGGCCGGTGCAAATTTCGGGTCAAGTTGCAACGCCTTGCGGTATAAGTCGATGGATTTTTTCACGCTCTGGCCGCGCTCACGATAAGCGGCACGTGCTTGCAAGAACAAAGCGTACGCCTCTGGATTGGAAGTGCGCTCGACAACCAGCCCATCACCACCCCCCATGCCCAAAGGAAGTTCCAGGGCCTTGGCGATGGCGCCGGCCAGTTCGGCTTGGAGATCGAATACATTTTCCAGTTTGCGGTCGTAGGTTTCAGACCAGAGGTGAAAGCCGTTATCGGCTCGGATCAGCTGGGCGGTCACACGTACCTCATTGCCGGCTTTTCTTACCGAGCCCTCCAATACGTAGGTAACCCCAAGCATCTTTCCGATTTCACGGATGTCATGCTTCTGGCCTTTCAAAGAGAACACCGATGTGCGCGCCGTTACCGCGAGTTTCGGCACATTCGCCAGCGCATTCAGAATTTCCTCGGTCATGCCATCGGAAAAATATTCCTGCTCCAGATCGGCGCTCATATTCACAAACGGCAATACCGCAATCGACATTTCTGCCCTCCCCGCATCTAAGCGCTTTGAACTCGAGACCGATTTAACAGCCTCAGCAACCATTCCCGCCTCGCGTTTGGGTGCCAATATGAATCTATCAAAAGCAAAAAAAATCAATGCTATAGCAAATAAAAGTATGATGACGCGCTCCATGCGATGTGCGGTCTGCGGCGCAATCGACTGCCCAGGCTGCACATCAGCGTCACGCTTCAGACCGTCGGGCGTCAGTTCGTATATCCATGCGAACACCAGCACCGGAAGAAAACCGATGCCGAGTAGGAGCACCAAACTCTGCAACACCCAATCCGGTGTATGGAATATAGGCAAAAGTGTTTCCGAAACCTGCAATATCAACCAAGCGCCCACGATATAGAGGCCAGCCATGCGGATGACGTTTCGGCGTTTGAGTTCGCTGATAAAGCTCATTAGTTTTTGCCTCCGCAGATTTTGTCAAAATACGGGTCATGTGCTTTCAACTTATTCACCAAAGCAATAAAACGTGGTTCACATCGAATCGGATCCATCGCTGGCATCATGATTGCCCAGTCCACATAGTTGCCTTTGATTTCGGAAAATCTCTCAAGATAGTCGAGGGTGATTTCCTTTTCGCCCAGCAGTATTAATACGGAAGGCATGTCGTAATCTTCGAACAGGTTTTTGCTGGCCGGATTGAACTTACTGTTAAATCCTAATGCGGCCAGCCTTTGTGCAAAATCTGTTTTGCTTGATTTACTGCGAAGCGCATTGAACAATTCATCAACTTGTGTACTGGCGCCGGGATTTTCAATCTCCGCCTGTTTTTTGAGCGCTGTGCGTGCTTCGGCGAACTGCCCCATTGAAAGCTCGGCCATTGCGATATCACCAAGACATGCACTGTAATCCGGGGCAAAGGCAAGTGCTTGCTGGCAACGGTTTTTGGCTTCGGCATTTCGGCCAAGTGCGCGTAAAACGATACTTTGATTTTCAGCCACCACGCGAGAGCGCGGGTCCAAGGCGGAAGCTTGCTCAAGCGAGGCAAGCGCTTCGGCGAGCTTACCTTGCACCATCAATTGCGTGCCGCGCCATTGGTGGGCAGTGGCAAATGAGGGTCGAAGCGCAATGGCCCGAGAGTTAAGAGCTGTTGCGGTATCACGACGCAATTCTAATACAGCGATTTGCGATAATGCGGCATAGGGCTCGGGTAAGTTGGCATTAAGCGCCAACGCCCGTTCTGCGGCATCACGACCACGCGCATGGCTTTCTTCTTTGCTCAAACGATTGCTGTAGTCACTGACAACGGCATAGGCCAAAGCCTGGCCCGCATAGGCTTGGGCGAACGATGGATCCAGCGAAGCGGCTTGTTCAAATAAGGCAATAGCGTCCCAGAGCGCCTTTTCATTACGGATATGCCACAAGGACATACCACGCAAATACAAATCATAGGCTTCAAGATTTTTTGTACCGGATGCTGGCTCACCGAGCGTTGAGGTACTGACCATTTTCACTTTCAGTTGTTCGCCAATCGCCTTGGCTATTTCATCTTGAATAGCGAAAATATCTTTAAGCTTCCGGTCAAAATTCATCGACCATAAATGGTAACCATTGCTGGCATCGATCAGCTGTGCCGTCACACGAATATTATTGCCCTGCTTGCGTACACTGCCCTCAAGCACCATACGGACTTTCAATGCTTGTGCAATTTTCGGAACTTCAATGTTTTTTCCTTTGAATGAAAATGACGAAGTTCTGGCCGCCACCTGAAGCTCCGGGGTGCCGGCTAAAACGTTCAGTATTTCTTCGCTGATGCCATCGGAAAAATATTCATTACTGGGGTCACCCGATAGATTGACGAAAGGCAAAACGGCGATGGAATGCGGATTTATCTTGTTTTTATCGGCATTGATGCTGGCCGTTGTTTTTTCTGCCACTACCTTGGCGTTTTCAGCCACCATGGTTGCTTCACGCTGCGGGGCCAAGACGAACTTATCGACAGCGAAAAACACTAGAGCCACAGCGAACAGTGCGATGATCAGCCGCTCCATGCGGTGCGCGGTTTGCGGCGCAATGGATTGCGCTTGGTCTACTTCCGAATCACGCTTCAGACCTTCGGGCGTCAATTCGAAAATCCACGAAAATGCCAGAACCGGTAAAAACCCTATCGCGAGTACATAGACCAGCGCCTTCAGCACCCAGGCCGGGGTATCGAAGATGGGCAGCAGAGTTTCGGATACCTGCATTATCAGCCAGGCACCCACCATGTACAGCCCCGCCATACGGATGACATTTCGGCGTTTGAGTTCGGCAACAAAGCCCATTATTAGCCACCCTTCCTGAAGTTGAGCAGGTTGGCGCGATAAGCATCCATCAGCCCACTGAGGCGGGGATCAGCCCAGACTTCAAGCCATTGCGGGTCCTGACTCATCTCCTCCGGAAATTTTGCGCCGCTTGCGCCTATCATTCCGAAGCTAAGTATATTGGTAGGAAACCAATGATGATCATCTAAAGCGGATTTTAGCCATTGTGCCGCTTTGGAACCATTGCCGACAGTGATGTATAGATAGGCAATTAGCGTACGATCCACTGTTTCTGGCGCAATACTTACATTGACCACCGATGCAGCAATATTGTCAATTCTTGTCTCGGCTTGTTTTTTTTGCCCTTCAGCAATCAAGATAAGGATACGGTTTAGCTCGCAATGGGCAATGGATTTTGGATCGAAGGCGCAGGCTTTATCAGCCGCGGCTTTTGCGGCACCTAAACGCTTCAAATTGACATTCGCAATCACTAACCGGTCATAGGCATAAACTTCAGACTCCAATGCAATCGACCGGTTGATTGCGACGATTGCTTCCTCGACCCTGCCCTGCGCTATCAAGGCATCGGCAAGGTTCAACGGATGTACAAAGGACAATGGGTCCAAAGCCATGGCCTGACGTTTGTTGTTCTCGGCAGCGCGTAGGTTAGCAATGCTAAATTGGAAATCACCCTCCATATTCAAAATATCGACGCTGCCTGGCGATAAATTATGGGCACGCTTAAGATCTGCACCAGCAGACTTAGCATCGTAACTGTAAAAAGACGTCATGCCGCGCACCATATAGGCCTCGGCATTGTTTGGATCGAGCGCCAGAGCCTTCTCTGCAGAGGCGCGAGCCTTACTTAGCGCTTCCGACCAGTTACCGGACTCCCACGCAGGAAGCAAAGAATAGGCGAAAGCGCGTCCAGAGTACGCTGCACTGTAGTTTGGGTCCAAGGCAATGGCTTGGTCGAATGCTTCAATCCCTTTATGGAGGTTTTCCAACCAGCGTCGTGCAATGAATGCTCTGCCCTTCAGATAGCTGTCAAAAGCCTGAATGTTGGCGTTTACTGCCGGCTTAGATTTGCTGGACTGATCGCTCAGCTTGGTTTTCAATACCTCGGTAATGGCAACGGCAATATCATCCTGAACCTTGAACACATCTCCGGCATCACCCTCGAATGTCTGCGACCACATATGAAATCCTGTACTGCTTTTTATCAGCTGTGCAGTGATTCGTAGTCGCGAGCCGCTCTTTCGCACGCTGCCTTCAAGCACATGGGCCACATTCAACTGCCTGCCAATATCGGCAACATCCAGATTTTTTCCTTTGAATTGAAAGGCAGAGGTTCGGGCAGCAACTCTCAAATCCGGGATCTGGGCAAGCCGATTGAGCAACTCTTCTGAAATTCCATCAGAAAAATACTCTTGATCCTGCTGCTGGCTCATATCAACGAATGGCAATACTGCAATCGATTTATCGTTGCTAGCATTCTCAATCTTATTAACTGCAGCAGCTACGCTTTGGGACTCACGCTTGGGTGCCAATACAAATCGATCAAAAACAAAGAAAACCAATGCGATAGCAAATAAGATGGTAATCATCCGCTCCATACGGTGCGCGGTTTGCGGCGCAATGGATTGCGCTCGGTCTACTTCCGAATCACGCTTCAGGCCTTCGGGCGTCAATTCGAAAATCCACGAAAATGCCAGAACCGGTAAAAACCCTATCGCAAGTACATAGACCATCGCCTTCAGCACCCAAGCTGGCGTATCGAAGATGGGCAGCAGAGTTTCGGATACCTGCATTATCAGCCAGGCACCTACCATGTACAGGCCCGCCATGCGGATGACGTTGCGGCGTTTGAGTTCGGATATGAAACTCATGGCATTGCCTTAGGGCATTGCAGACGTTTGCTGCCCGCGCCGCTCAGTGGTTTGCATCCAAATGGATAGCCACGCGCCTGCCACAAAGCAACAAAACCGGTACGTTCGGCGATAGTAAAAAACCGAGGATCTTCCCAAACCGCAGCGTATTCGGGTTGCCAAAAAATGCGCATCACATAGCGATTGGATCCAAGCGTTGGGTCAACTTTGGTGATGGCCAGCCAGCGCTCAAGAATTCTATCAGACAAGCCTAAAGCAAATAGACTTTCGTCAAGAGTATCGGGGGGCAATAAATCCAGATAGGCTTTTTTGTCGCCGGTACCCAGTACCGCCTTCTCAAATGCATTCAAGCCCGCGGATGAGGACCCAGGGTTTGTTTCATCCACCAATGATCTGCAAAGAGCCAAGCCTTT
This sequence comes from Gammaproteobacteria bacterium, assembly GCA_024642445.1. Taxonomy (GTDB): domain Bacteria; phylum Pseudomonadota; class Gammaproteobacteria; order Xanthomonadales; family Xanthomonadaceae; genus Arenimonas. Next base: position 14,979 of record JAHEBG010000004.1, read on the forward strand.
ATTGCGCTGGCCCTGAGTAATTAATTTCCAACCATATAGCAGCTGGCCATAGCTCCAGCCTTGACTGTCAGCCAAGGCCATTTCCACTGCACCGCGCTTGTCGTCTCTTAGCATAAACAGCGCAGTACCCAAGTAGCCGTGGTTGATGCCGGATAGTGGATCAATGCTTATTGCCTGCTCCAAGACAGGAATAGCCGCATTGGCATAGCCGACGACCATCAGACTGTTGCCATACCAGAGCTTAGGCGTGGAATCGGTAGAAGGCATGGCTGCGGCTTGGGCAAGTATATCCAGGCCTTCGGCCATTTTATTGCGTTCGACCAGCAAGTTGCCTCGAAGTGCTAATAACAGCGGATGCTTAGGCAACAAATGCTCTGCCCGTTCCATGGCACCGTTCATCGCCAAGTAGCTTTCTTTCTCATTGATATCTGTTTCGTAGCCAGGCAAAACATAGTGGGTAGCCGCTAGATAGACCCAGGCTTCGCCGAATTTCGGGTCACGTTCAACGGCGAATGCTAGATCATCCCGCGCTTTTTTAAGTTCGCTACGTTTGAAGAAGCGCGTACGCCCTCTAAGAAAACGTTCATAGGCGGTCATATCATCCGTGGCAACAGACACATTGACATTTTTCCCCACAGGCAGCAGACCTACCAACTCATCTGAAATTGCCTGCGCGATTTCTTCTTGTACCTTGAAGACATCAATTAGATCGCGGTCGTAGGTTTGCGACCAAAGGTGGAAGCCGTCGCTGGTTCGTATCAGCTGGGCGGTGATTCGCACGGTATTGCCCTGCTT
>JAHEBG010000160.1 GCA_024642445.1 Gammaproteobacteria bacterium
CCTGAGGTCATGACGGCATTGCGCAAAGCGGTGGATGCCAATTTCCCGGGTTTGCCCATCATCCCGAGCATGTCCTCGGGTGCTACCGATAGCCTGTATTTCCGTGCCGAAGGCATTCCCAGTTATGGGGTTTCAGGCGCGTATGTCGACCCTCAGGACGACTTCAGTCATGGCCTCAACGAGCGGGTTCCGGTTAGTACCGTAGCACGCGGCTTAAAACATTGGTACGTACTTCTGACCGAATTGACGAAATAAGCTAGGCGATCAGACGACTTCAGCCGATGGCTTCGAAACGGTTTGCCGAGACGTTTTTTGTGACTTTGGCTGGATCCCAGATTCGGCCGTTCATTGCAATGTAAACGCCGGCCGGTAACGATTGCACGGCACCCACAGCGGTTCCGATGTTGAACTCGGCATCCGAGCCGCGAAAGCTGGCCGGGTTCAAGGCACCGGTAAGCACGATGGTTTTTCCGGGAACGGACGCCAGAACCTTAGCCGTATCAACCATGGTATCGGTACCGTGGGTGATCAGAATATGTTTCTCGGGCCTTGCTTCAATGGTGGATTTCAGTAGGTCGCGGTCGGCTTCGTTGATGTGCAGACTGTCTTTACGCATGAGCGAAAGTTCGGTGAACGGTATGGCCACACCCAGTTCTTTCAGGATTCGTCCGATCTGCGGCTCACCAACCTGGTAATCGGATTTGTCATCGAAATAGATTTTATCGATGGTTCCGCCGGTGCTGATGATGAGTAAAGATTCCATGCATGTCTCCCTTGAAGCGGTATTTTAGCCTTTTACGGCAGAGTTGCGCTTGAGCAGTTTCGCCTGCAGCCCTTCCCAATTGCCTGTGAAAATAATCCAGAGTGAAAGAAACAGTTCAATCGCCGGTAGAGGCCATATCTCTGGTGAGGTCCACAGTTCGGCAACGGCATGGCAAAAATACAGCAGAGCAGCTACGCCGCCCCAGAACACGGCTGATGGCCGCCGGAAAACAGACAGCAGCAGCGATGGAAGTATCGGTAACAACGCGAGGGATGCCGCAATGCCGAGAGGAAGAAAATCTGGCGGTGACAACAGCAGCTGCCAAAGAACAACCCAACACGCCATAGCCACAATGCCTAGTACAGCCAGTTTTTTCGGCAGCGAGAGTTTTGATATTTCAGGCACGGTCAATCCTTGAGCTTGAGCGCAAGCTGCGCAATGCGTTTGCCCAAAGATTGGGCCAGTGCGGTTTCATCCTCGGAGAACGGCAACTTGCCATCTGAGCCGGATACATGGCTTGCGCCATAGGGCGTGCCGCCGCTACGGGTGGTAGAAAGACGGCTTTCGGTAAACGGAATGCCGACAATCAGGCAGCCATGGTGCAGCAACGGCAGCATCATCGAGAGCAGGGTGGATTCCTGTCCGCCATGTTGGCTAGAGGTAGATGTGAAAACGGTCGCCGGCTTACCGGCCAGTGTGCCGCTGGCCCATTCGGCACCGGTGCTGTCCCAGAAATATTTCATCGGGGCGGCCATGTTGCCAAAGCGTGTCGGGCTGCCAACGGCTATGCCGGCACATTCGTCAAGATCGGCTTTGCTGACATAGGGTGCACCATCGGCAGGTATTTTTGGCTCCGTGGCGTCAGTGTTCGCTGAGACCGAGGGCACCGTCCGTATCCGCGCAACCGCGCCTGCCAGCTCTATGCCGCGGGCAATATGATTGGCAAGGGTTTCCACGGAACCGTTGCGGCTGTAGTACAGAACAAGAATCTCAGTCATCTCAGCGCCGTTGTGTGGGTCCATTGCTATACTTTAGCAATGCGCACCCTAAAAACAAAGCTGCTTGACGGCCACTATGCCGAGCCCATTGATAAATTAGGCAATTTCGCGCGCTTTCTGTTGCGTCGCTTCATCGATGACCGCTGTTTCGAATCGGCAGGGTCACTTTCCTATACCAGCATACTGGCGGCCATTCCGTTTGCTGCAGTAGTGTTCACTGTGCTTACGGCATTTCCGTCATTTGACCAATGGACACTGCAACTCACCAATTTCGTGTTCATGAATTTCGTACCCAGTGTGGCGGATAACCTCGAGGCCGCCGTTTTGGCGTTCGCCGAAAGTGCGCGCACACTTCCTACACGGGGCATCCTTGCCCTGATAGTCACGGTGGCGCTCACTATGTGGAGCGTAGAACAAGCTTTCAATCGGATCTGGCGTGTACCTTCACCGAAGCCCAGGCTAATAAGATTTCTGATTTACTGGGGCCTGTTGATGTTTGGCGGTTTGGTGCTGGTGGTATTAATGGCATTGAATTCGGCGCTTAGCGTGTATTTTAACCTGGCCGACTATGCACCCAATTTCATGGTGGATATCGGCCTACGTGTCGCACCGCTCACCATTGAATTTTTCGGATTCACCTTTGCCTATTGGTTAATACCCCACCGAACGGTACCGTTGCGTTATGCGGTCATCGGCGGCGCCATAGCCATGCTGCTGTTCGAGGTCTTGAAGTGGCTGTTTGCCTTGTACTTGACGTCGGTTTCCTATGAACATATCTACGGCGCCATGGCATTGGTGCCGATTACCCTGGTTTGGCTTTACAGTGTCTGGCTGGTGATCTTGCTTGGGGCATCCATTACTGCAACGATGTCCTCATTCCGTTACCGACCGAAAGCGGTCCGTGCGGCAAAAGACATTGATTTTTATTGGATATTGCGCGTTTTGGCGAGACTTATCGACGCAGGCGCCGGCAAAGCGCGGCTATCCAAAAGTGCCATGGCGTATTTGGAACCGAATATCTCGGAGGGCATGCTCAGGTCTTATTTCAGAGGTTTGGCGGGGATCGGCATGGTGCAGTCCGACGGCCATGGCAACTGGTGGCTGTCCAAGCCGCTTTCGGATTTCAAATTGCGCGACTTGCATCATGGGCTTGGACTGCATATTCCCAATGAATCCACACAGCTTCCTGTGCAAAATGATAGTATCGATGACAGAGTGCTACCGATTATCGCACTGCTCCGTAGCTCACTTAAAACGCCGCTTGAACGGCCCCTTTCGCATTGTTTTGAAGAATAGCCCTCATGATGAAATCTCCACTCGTGTTCGTTTTTGCGTTTTTTCTGGCTGCTTGCGGTAAAGCTCCCGAACCGACGTCTGCCGAACCACAGGCGCCAGCCGTTGTTGCTGCCGTTCCAGCGGATTCTTCGAAAGACATGCCGGCCCTGACCATTGAAACCTTTCAAGGCCAGACCTTTACGTTGGCAGAGCACCGGGGCAAATGGGTAGTCGTCAATTTCTGGGCAACATGGTGCGCACCTTGCCTGAAGGAAATTCCGGATTTCAATGCCTATGCCAAAGCCCGTTCCGATGTTCAATTCATCGGGCTCGCGTATGAAGAAATCGAGCGCGCCGACATGGAAAGCTTCCTAAAGCTGCACCCAATCGATTATCCCTTCGCCATTTTGGATGTATATAACCCTCCGAAGGATTTTGAGACGCCCCGCGGGTTACCGATGACGGTATTGATTGCACCAGACGGGAAAGTGGCTAAAACGTTCCTTGGCCCAGTGACTACTGAGCAGTTCACTGAGATCATTGACTCCTCAGAAAAACGCTAAACGAAAGCTTGCATTCAACGTTGACCGAACAGCAGTGTGATATTGATTCGACGGTCGGTATAGCCGTCCTTGAAGTGAAAATGATCGGTGCTATGGAACAGGTCTGAATTAAACAGCACCGCACGGTTCTGTCGGTAGGGAACACGTACCTTGTTTGCGCCACTACTTTCCAGAAACTCGGTGATCCGTTGTTGCCGGTCGCTTTCGCCGGTATTGAAATCCTTGAAGTGCCAATCCTGCGGTGCTTCCTTGTCCCAGATGACCAAGCCGCCCGTGGTCTCATCCAGATTGGAATCGTCCGGGGTAATCCAGAAGTTGAGGTTTACGGCGGCGATATCGGCATGCATCTGAATGCCCTTGAGTTGGCTATCGTATTTGAAAGCCCACATTTGGATCAGCGGAAGGTCCTTGAAAATATCCGGCAGTTTTTCACGCAGCTCTTCGGCTATTTGAAACAGCAGGGGAGCGGCAAAGCCGTTCTCCATTAATGCGCCAAGATACCCGTTGGGATGATGGAAATCGAACCAAAAGGTATTTTCAAGACAGT
>JAHEBG010000161.1 GCA_024642445.1 Gammaproteobacteria bacterium
CAAATCCCAGCTGTACAATCGTTTAGGGGCCTGCGCATCCAGGCTGGCCATGCTCAGGCCGCACAGCAGGCCAAACACCGCGCCGGATAAATGGTATTCCCAGGAGATGCCTTGTTCACGCGGTAAAAATGACAAAATCATGCCGCCGAAGAAGAACAGCGCCAGAAACAGTGCACTTAATGACATACGGTCGCGACGACGCAAACCCTGCCCGATCAGAAAGAACATCAAGCCCACGGTAATGCCGCTGGCACCGATATGGTTGCCGCCCAGACTGATGAACCAGGTACCCAAGCCCGAACCCAGCCAAACCACGGGCCAGGCCCACAGGCTGGCACGCGGGTACATACTGCCGGCCAGTGTGCCCAATACCAGAAATCCGAAGGCATTCGAGGACAGGTGTTCCATTGAGCCGTGCAGCATCGGTGCGGTCAGCACGCCGATCAGCCCATGCCACTGTTGGGGCTGAATGGCAAAGGCTGCCGTGCTGAACAGGCGGTCCTGCGCGAAATACACCGCGCCGAGCACAATCACCCACAGCATCATTACCGTCAGCGCCGAATGAAATTGGCGTCGGAATCCAGCAAGGTGTTCAGCCAGTTGTTCTTGGTACAGCGTTTCGGTATCCATAGTTCCGATGTGGGGGCGCGCGCTTAAAGCGCAAGCCCACCCATCAGACGGCTTTTGAATCCTTGGGCTTAATCACCAGACTGAAGGCCATAGCCGAAGTAATCAATGCCGCCACCACGCCCAGGGAAATACCCACCGGAATTTTATAAAAATCCACGATCAGCATTTTCACACCGATGAACATCAACACCATCGCCAGACCGTAGGCCAGCAGGTGGAATTTCTCGGCCATGCCGGCCAGCAGGAAATACAGGGCACGCAGACCCAGTACCGCGAATACGTTGGAGGTCAGCACAATGAACGGGTCGGTGGTAATCGCGAAAATGGCCGGAATGGAATCGACTGCGAAAATGACATCGGTGAATGCCACCATCACCATGACAACGAACAGCGGCGTGTATTTTTTGATGCCGTCTTCGCGCACTACGAAAGACTCACCGCTGTAGTGGCGGGTCAAAGGCAGATGGTTGGTAATCCAACGCAGAATCGGGTTTTTCTCCAGATCGGGTTCTTGGCCGGCCGCCCACAGCATTTTTACGCCAGTGGCCAACAGGAACAAACCGAAGAAGTACAGAACCCAGTGGAATTGCTGGATTAGAGCGGCACCGATGAATATCATGATGGCGCGCAAGACAATGGCGCCGAGTACACCGTAAATCAGTACGCGCTGCTGAGACTGTGCCGGCACTGCGAAGTAATTGAAGATCATCAGGAACACGAAGATGTTATCAACCGCCAACGCTTTTTCCACCAGATAACCGGTCATGAATTCCAGGCCGATACGATTGGCATCAGGATTGCCGCTGTCTTTCAGATACCACCATAGGCCCAGATTGAACACCACGGCCAGGGCAATCCAGGCCAGGCTCCAGAGCAGGGCTTCGCGGGTGGAGACCTTATGCGGGCCATTGGCTTTCAGCACCAAAAGGTCTACGACCAGTGCCAGTACAACGAAAAGGGTGAATATGACCCACATGGTGGGGGTGGCAATACTGATCATGACAGCTCCTGGATACGCAACACAAAATAGCCCCGGCGAAGCCAAGGCGCTGTGAAGGTCTTGCTGACAGATGTCTGCCTATCGAACCGGGGGTTTTCGTCCCGTGCTGACGATGCGATAGCGGGAGCTACTCCCCTTCGGCGCCTATGATAACGGGCTTTGCTGAAAAAGTCACCAGCACGGTTTGGGCTTACAATAGCGGCATGAATACTCCCGAACTGCCTATCGTGCGCTTGAAAATCGAGCGCAAATCGACCCACCCCTGGATTTTCCAGAAAATGGTGGAAAAACCCGAGCAAAAACCGCGCCCCGGCAGCATTGTCGATATTGTCGATGCCACCAACCACTGGGTGGGCCGAGGCTTTTACAACGGGCATTCACGTATTGCCCTGCGTGTGCTTACCGAAGACTTCGATGAGGCGGTGGATGAAGCCTATTTCACCCGCAAAATTGCCGAGGCGGTGGCATTGCGCCGCGAAACCCTGGGTCTTGATGCGGTTTCCGACGCTTGGCGGGTGGTACATTCCGAAGGCGATGGCCTGTCCGGCCTGGTGGTGGACCGCTACGGCGATTTGCTGGTGGTGGAATTCTTTTCGGCCGGCGCATTCCGGCACCGCGAATGGATTTATGCGGCATTGCGCGCGCAGTTTCCCGGCTGCCGTTTTTACAGTTTTGCCGAAGAGCACGTGCAGAAACAGGAAAGTTTCGATTTCCGCGCCCCCGACGCGCCCGAGCCCAGCATCATTACCGAGCACGGCCTGAAGTTCCGCGCCAGCCCCGGCTCAGGCCATAAAACCGGTTTCTTCGCCGATCAGCGTGACAACCGGGAATACCTTTCGCAGTTGGTGAAAGATAAAACGGTGCTGGACATCTGTTGCAATTCCGGCGGCTTCGCCATTTATGCCAAGGCCCGCGGCGGTGCTTCCGAGGTTACCGGCATCGACCTGGATGAAGAAATCCTGGAGATTGCGGGCAAGAACGCATATTTGAACAATGCCAAAGTCAAGTTCACCCAATCCGATTTGTTTCCGTATCTGCGCGATGCCGCTGCCCGCGGCGAACAATGGGATGTGGTGATTCTGGATCCAGCCAAGCTCACCCGTGACCGCGAACAGGTGATTTCGGCGCTGAAGAAATACAACGACATGAACAAGCTGGCGATGAGTGTGGTCAAGCCCGGCGGTATTTTGCTGAGTTGTTCCTGCACCGGACTGGTTAGTGAAGAGGATTTCCTTGACATGATTCGCCGCGCTGCGTTTTTTGCAGGCCGGCAGGCACAGATTTTGAAAGTGTCCGGTGCTGGCGCCGATCATCCGTACATGGCGCATGTGAAAGAAAGCCGCTACTTGAAGGCCGTGTTCTGCCGAATATTATGATCCCTGCCCGGAACCCCACCATGAAAAAAATCGTGTTCGTTACTGCTCTGTCTGTTGCCCTGTCCGTCCTGCCTACATTGGCCGCTTCGCAGGTCATGCCGGCCAACACCCCGAGCGAAGCACTCAAGCCCGGCCAATGGGTCTGGTATGCCGAAGCGGTGCCCGAAGGCCCGATGCTGATGCTGGTCAGCATCGGCCAGCAGAAAGCGTATCTGTACCGCAACGGTGTGCGCGTGGCGGTCAGCACGGTCAGTACCGGTAAGAAAGGCCACGACACCCCGACCGGGGTGTTCACCATTCTGCAGAAGAACAAGGACCATAAGTCCAATCTGTACAAAGATTCCAAAAACAAACCGGCGGCCATGCCCTACATGCAGCGCCTGACTTGGGACGGCATCGCGTTGCACAGCGGCAATCTTCCCGGTTATCCGGCTTCGCACGGCTGCGTGCGAATGCCCGACGGCTTTGCCCAGCGTCTGTTCTCCGAAACCGAACTGGGCATGACCGTCATTGTCAGCAACGATAAGGTTGTCAGCCCGCAGAATATGGTCGATCCGGCAATGTTTGCGCAGTCGGTGAATGAAAAGGGCAACGTAGTACCGGTCGAACCGCTGTCGAGTGATGAAGCTTACCGTTGGCAGCCGGAGAAATCCGCGTTCGGCCCGGTCACCGTGTTGATCAGCACCCGCAACCAGACCGTGATCGTACTGCGCAACGGCATCGAAATCGGACGCTCCAAAATCGGCGTGGTCGGCAGCGAGCCGTTCGGCAGCCAGGCCTATGTGGTCATGGACGGGGTGGGCACCGAACCGAGCCGGATTGTGCCGGACCAGATGGAGTTGAAATGGTTGCGGGTCAATGCGTCGGCCAGCGGTGTAGCACCCACAGCCGGACTGGATCCGGCCGCCATCCGTCGCATCGCGGTGCCGGTCGATTTCGCCCGCCTGCTGTATTCCACCCTGCAACCGGGCAGCTCGCTGCTGCTGACTGATGAGCCGATCAATCTCGACGGCGTGCAGAACATGACGGTGCTGACCGACGAGTCGGATACCGAACACAACGACGAACGCCCCTAAGGACGCCTGTGACCGCTACCCACCCGGTGCGCCAAGCCGCACTGAT
>JAHEBG010000162.1 GCA_024642445.1 Gammaproteobacteria bacterium
GGTTTTTTAGTCAGCGGTACCGGTCTCTGCCATCTGGTTGGCGGTTCGGCCCCTGATTTGCCGGCGCAGTCTGGCGGTTTTCTTGGCGCAATGGTGGCGAAGGGAATGCTCTCCATGTTTGGCGGACTCGGTTCAAACCTGTTTCTGCTTTCAGTGTTCCTATTGTCCGTCACTTTGGCTACTGGGCTGTCCTGGTTTGCGGTAATGGATACCATTGGCGCTGCCGTGCTCGCAGCCGTTGCCCGCATCAGCAGCACCCGTAGCGAGGCGAGCGAGTGGAGCCGTACCCGAGCACTGCGTACCGAGCGTGAAGAAGTACGCAAAGTGGAAAGCGAACGCCGTGCCAAGCGCGAACCGGTAAAAATCAATACACCACCGCCGGTACTGGTGGAAAAAAGCGACCGTGCCGAGCGTGAACAACAGATTCCCTTGTTCAATGCCGGCGGTACCAGCGAAATTCCGCCCTTATCCCTTCTGGATGATCCCAAGCCACAGGCCAAAGGTTATTCAGAAGAAACCCTGGAGACGTTGTCGCGTCAGATTGAGTTTAAACTCAAGGACTTCCGTATTGAAGTGCAGGTGGTGGGCGCCTATCCGGGGCCGGTGGTTACCCGCTTTGAAATGGAGCCGGCACCCGGCGTCAAAGGCAGCCAGATTTCCTCGCTCGACAAGGACATTGCCCGCGGTCTTTCAGTGAAATCGGTGCGTGTGGTCGATGTCATTCCCGGTAAGTCGGTGGTGGGTCTGGAGATTCCCAACACCCAGCGCGAAATGATTTACCTGTCGGAATTGTTGCGTTCCAAGGAATACGACAAATCCAACAGCCCGCTGACCATCGCGCTGGGTAAAGACATTGGTGGCCGACCGAGTGTTGCCGATCTGGCGCGCATGCCGCATCTGCTGGTGGCCGGCACCACCGGTTCGGGCAAATCGGTGGCGGTCAACGCCATGGTGCTGAGCCTGCTGTACAAGGCCAGTGCTAAAGACGTACGCATGCTGATGATTGACCCGAAGATGCTTGAGCTCTCGGTTTACCAAGGCATTCCACATCTGTTGGCACCCGTAGTGACCGACATGAAGGAGGCCGCCAACGGATTGCGTTGGTGTGTGGCTGAAATGGAGCGCCGTTATAAATTGATGAGTGCCGTGGGCGTACGCAACCTGGCCGGTTTCAACCGTAAAGTCCAGGATGCCAACGAGAGCGGACAACCAATCATGGACCCGTTATTCAAACCCAACCCCGAGATGGGCATCGCGCCAAGACCGCTGGAACCGCTGCCGTACATTGTCGTCATCATCGATGAGTTTGCCGACATGATGATGATTGTCGGTAAAAAAGTTGAAGAGCTGATTGCGCGTTTGGCACAAAAAGCCCGCGCTTCGGGAATCCACTTGATTCTGGCAACACAACGCCCGTCGGTCGATGTCATTACCGGATTGATCAAGGCCAACATTCCCACGCGCGTGGCGTTTCAGGTTTCCAGCAAAATCGATTCACGCACCATTCTGGACCAGTCCGGCGCAGAAACCCTGCTGGGTCACGGCGATATGCTTTATATGCCGCCCGGCACTTCCTTGCCGGAACGCATTCATGGCGCTTTCGTCAGCGATGAAGAAGTGCATCGTGTGGTAGAGCATCTGAAACAACACGGAAGTGGCGTTGATTACATTCCTGGCGTGCTGGAGGAAGTGCAGATGATGGGTGACGGTGTTGCCGTGGGCGCCACCGGTCTGCCGGAAGCTGCCAGCGCCGGTGATGAATCCGATCCGCTGTACGATGATGCCGTCCGCATCGTAACCGAATCGCGTCGCGCTTCGATATCCGGCGTGCAGCGCCGGCTTAAAATCGGATACAACCGCGCGGCCCGCCTGGTCGAGGCCATGGAGGCCGCCGGTATCGTGTCGCGGCCGGAACATAACGGTGACCGTTCGGTCTTAGCACCACCGCCTCCCAAGGATTAAGTATGCGTTTTTCAGCGGCACTGTTGTTATGGCTTGCCTGCAGCGTTGTGTACGCGCAATCAGCCAAAGATCAGCTGCAATTTTTTTCCAATGGTCTGCGTGATGCCGGCGTCGATTTCCAGCAGATAGTGACCGGTCCGAACGGGGAAAAAATCCAGGTTTCCCAGGGCCGCCTTGAATACGGCGCACCGGACCGTTTCCGCTGGCAGTATTTGAAACCGCAAACGCAGCTTATTGTGGCGGACGGCAAGAAAATATGGATATACGAATCTGATTTGAAGCAGGTTACGGTTAAAGCCCAGGACGCGCTCAATCAAGACAATCCGCTGAGTGTCTTAAGTCGCCCGGATCAGCTGGAGCGTTTTTACACGGTTAAAGAGCGTGCCGATAAACAAGGTGTGCATTGGTTGGACTTGACGCCAAAACAGGCGTCTTCCTCTCCCTTCGATAAAGCCATGCTGGGCTTCAACGGCAATAGCCTGCGTTATATGCGCCTGTTTGATGGTCTTGGTCAGGTATCGGAATTTACCTTCGGAACCTGGCGCAAAAATTCCGGCATTTCCGCCGCCCGTTTTCACTTTACCGTGCCCAAGGGTGTGGATGTTGTTGAGTAAGGAGTAAGCTCATGTCTGAAGCAAGCAAGTCTGGATTCATTGATCGATTCCTGAGTGTTGTCGAGCGCGCCGGCAATCTGCTGCCGCATCCCGCCACCTTATTTTTTCTTTTGGCAGTGCTCGTAGTATTTGCCAGCTGGGTGGCCAGCCAGTTCAGCCTTTCGGTGGCACACCCCAATACCGGTGAGTTGTTGTCACCGGTGAATCTACTAAGTGTTGATGGCCTGCAGCGGATCATGGGAAGCCTGGTGACCAACTTCACCGGTTTCGCACCCCTGGGCACGGTATTGGTGGCATTGATTGGTATTGGTGTTGCCGAGCACTCGGGCTTGATCGGTGCCTGTCTGCGTATTGTGGTGTTGAATGCGCCACGGTTCCTGTTAACCCCCATCTTGGTTTTCGCCGGCGTCATGTCGAACATGGCCAGTGAGATCGGCTATGTGCTGCTGGTGCCGCTGGCTGGCCTATTGTTCGTGGCGGCCGGGCGCCATCCCATTCTGGGTATAGCGGCAGCGTTCGCCGGCGTATCCGGTGGCTATTCCGCCAATTTGTTGTTAGGAACCATAGATCCGCTGCTGTCGGGCCTTTCGCAGGAAGCTGCCCGTATTGTTGACCCGTCATACGCGGTCAGCCCTGCCGCCAATTGGTATTTTATGGTGGTTTCCACGCCCTTGATTACGTTGCTGGGCTGGTTCGTGACCGAACGCATTGTGGCCAAACGTTTCCCCGACGGCAGTTATGCCCAAGGCAACGAGCGCATCGAGGTATTGTCTTCGAATGAAAAGCGTGGCCTGTTGTATGCACTGGTGGCAACAGTTGTATTTTCACTGGCATTGCTGTGGGCTACCGTGCCGCAAAACGGTTGGCTGCGGGTGGCAGGTGAGGCTGATCTGCTGAAATCACTTGGGCCATTTCTACACGGGATCGTCGCCCTTATTTTTCTGGCCGGCGCCTTGGTAGGAATCGCGTACGGCATCGGTGCCGGTACCATTAAAAGCGACAACGATGTGCTCAAGGGCATGAGTAAATCCATGGAGACTCTGGGCTCCTATCTGGTTTTGGTGTTTTTTGCCGCGCAATTCGTAGCGCTGTTCAACTGGACCAATCTGGGTCTGATCTTCGCGGTGGAGGGCGCCGATGTTCTGAAGTCCATCGGCCTGCCAAAAATCCCGCTGTTCTTCGTATTCATCCTGTTCACGGCAATGGTCAATCTGGCCATGGGTTCGGCCTCTGCCAAGTGGGCGTTGATGGCCCCGGTGTTCGTGCCGATGTTCATGTTGTTGGGCTATTCGCCGGAGCTCACGCAAGTGGCCTATCGTGTCGGTGATTCAGTCACCAATATCATTTCACCGATGATGAGTTACTTCGCGCTGATCATTGCTTTCCTGCAACGTTATGAGCCGAAAGCCGGAATCGGCACGGTGGTGGCAACGATGATGCCGTATTCCATCGTTTTCCTCATCGGCTGGAGTGTTTTGTTTGCACTGTGGGTGTTCATGGGTTGGGATCTTGGCCCTGGTGCCAGCTTGGTATACCCAAGCCCGGGATGA
>JAHEBG010000163.1 GCA_024642445.1 Gammaproteobacteria bacterium
CCCCACTTCGCCGATTACCGATCAGCGCATTGACGGCGTGCGGCCGTATGTGCGGGTGGAAATCGACCTGTAACATTCTGCAATGGATTTGATGCGGGCCATTGGGCCCTTTTTTATTTTGTACCGTACAACAAAAAACCGCCGGCTTGCGCCGGCGGTTTCTTTTGAAACAATATACCGCTTCGATTAGAAGTCTTGACGGTAGGACATGTACCAGTAGGCACCGCCCGGCAAATCATACGCGGCGTCGAAGCTGTGCGCGAAGCTGTTGTAAAGAACCGGTGGTTCTTTGCCAAACAGGTTACGTGCACCCATGGAAACAGTAGCATCCCATGGCGCTTTCCAGCTGAGGTTCAGATCGTGAACGGCGTAGGAACCGGTTGAGTTGATGCCAGTGAAACCATCCGATTGAATTACACATTTGTTAAAACCACCCGCGCTGAACAGCGTGTCGTAATAGACGCCACTGCCTGCAGGAAATTCAGTTTTTGAGCAATCTTCGGAAATACTCGACATGTAGCGCGTGGTCCAGCGGACGCCCCAGTCACCTTTGTTCCAATCAATGGTGGCGACGGTGCGGTATTCAAAGTTCGGCGAGCCGTTATAAGAACCCACAGAATCGGAGTACGCAGCAGTTGAGCTACCACGGGATTCCAAGTAATCGACCCAGCTGGTATCCACGGCGAAACGGAAGTTACCCCAATCGCCGGCATCCCAACGGTACACGGCGCCCAGATCGATACCGGAAGCACGCAGGCCAGCCAAGTTACGGCGGGCGGTACGCACAGTTGCGACTTCACCGGTTGCGGTACGGGTAACCGAGGAGCAGAAGCTGAGATCTTGTGTGTAGCCACCGGTACCCAAGCAACGGTTCATGATTTCACCGGCGCCCAGAGTAGCCTGTGCATCGTTCAATTGCAGTTTCCAGAAGTCCACGGTCAGGTCGAAACCTTCCAGGAAGCCTGGGCTGTACACGAAGCCGTAGGTGAAGTTGGTACCATATTCAGGCTTCAGGGTGGGGTCGCCACCGCCCAAAGTACGCAGCTGGGTGTTGGCTTGTGGAACACCAATACCACCTGGGTTCAAACCGGCAGCCGTACAGGCCGCGGCATTTGCGGCATTCAACAACGCGGTGCCGGCCGGATTGGTACGGCAAGGATCGTTGACTGATGGGAAGCCTTCGCTACCACCACCGTACAGATCGAATGCCGACGGTGCGCGGAAGTTTTCACCCCACGAAGCACGGAACATCAGGTTGTCGATGGGCTTCCACTTCAGGCCGAACATGCTGTTGGTTGGGGAGCCTGGATCGGCGTCCACAATGTCCAGACCAACGCGGCCACGAGCCGAGTAATCGGACTGACGCACGGCAGCGCGCACTTCCAATTCTTTGGCCAAGAACACGTCTTTCAGCACTGGAATGGTGACTTCGGCGAAGTATTCGGTCACTTCGGTCTGGCCATCGGTAGGTTCTTGGAAGTTATCCGAGGAACCGCCACCGGCTACCAGAGCATCCGGTTGGTTGAAGGCATGGTCTTGACGGTATTCGAAACCGACGGCGAAGCTGAGCATGCCGGCTGGCAGTTCGAACAAGTCGCCGGTGAGGTTACCGGTGTAGTTCAAGGTGGTGTTGCCCGCGGTCGAAACCTGGGTGTAGCCCACGTAGTTGATCATTTGTTGCACGTCGTCGGCAGTGATGACGCGAGGACCTACATAGCCGGCTGCACCGTTGATGGTGGAACCTTGAATGCGAGTGCCCAAGCCCAAAGTTGGGCCGCCGAAGATGTTGTACGGCATACAACCGCGGATGCGGGTAGCGTATGAAGTACCGCAATAGAACTGACCGGAAGCTTGATCGAAGCCACCAGCGCCCAAGGCGGTTTTCAGGTTGAACAAGTTCAGGTAACCGGTGCCTTTGGAATCGTACTGACCGTCGTTACGGGCAGCGGCCAAATCCCACGAGAAGAAGCGATCGCCCAACTCGAAGCTGCCTTCCAGACCCAGCTGGATGGCGACGATGTCGTAATCGTACGAAGGATTACGTGGACCAACGGCGGTGTTGCGGAAGAAGCCTTGGTTGATGGCGCCGAAGCCCGGGTTGAAGGCTTGGTTGGCATCAATACCGAACGCCCACTGCGGGCCATTGGCACCGCTGGTTGCGAAGGTGGCAGGAACTTCAGCCAGCTGCTGGTTTGAATAACGCTTGGTGTAGTTCAAACGGGTGTAAGCCGAAATGCTGTCGGTGATCTGGAAACGACCGGCACCGAAGATGTTCAAACGCTGGGCTGGCTGCTGCAGATAGTTAATCGGCGAGAAGTTGTAACGGGCAGCATTCGACCATGGATTGAAGTCGGTGGTTTGCAGGCCGTCGGCCAAGTTAGCATTCGGGTTCAGGGTTTTCTGGCCAGAAGCGGTGTACAAGCGGCCGTACTGGCTGGAAGACGAACCGAACGGGCAGACGCCGCCGTAGTATTCAAAGCAACCGAAATACGGTTCGCTGGAAATGGCACGATCGCCGGCAAAAATTTCTTTCTGCTCGGAGTAGCTCAAGCTCAACACGCCGGAAGCGCGTTCGCCGGCAGCACCGATGGTCAGGTCGGCCGAACGCTGAGCGCCGTCGCCTTTTGCGGTTTGGCCGTAGGAAACGCCTACTTGCGCGCCTTCGAAGTTTTTACGGGTAATGATGTTGACCACGCCGCCGATGGCATCGGAACCGTAAATGGCGGATGCGCCATCTTTCAGTACGTCGATACGCTCGATGATGGCGACAGGAATGGTCGACAGATCGACGGTGCCGTCGATGTCGGTGATCCAGCGCTTGCCATCAACCAGAACCAGGGTACGGTCAGCACCGAGGCCGCGGAGGGAGATTTGCTGCGAACCGTCAGAACCGTTGGTTTGGGTGGTGGTGGTGGACAGACCCGAACCGTCCGAAGACGTAATGTTGTTCAGGATGTCGAACACGTTGGTCAAACCGGATTTTTCGATGTCGGCACGGGTAACCACAGCCACTGGCTGGGTGGTTTCTGCGTCAACGCGTTTAATACGCGAACCGGTCACTTCAACGCGATCGATCGTTTTAGCATCAGCGGAATCCTGAGCAACGGCGGTAACCGATGCTGCAGAAGAGGCTGCGCCAACAAACAATGCAAATTTAATTGCATCTGAAAGCTTAGTCACATTAGACATGTTGTCTCTCTCCAAATTAATAAAATGAGCCTTGGTGAACCCCATACTGCAGTTATTCGAGGTTCAGGCACCTTCAACTCTAACGCAATTTTTACTTTCTGCCAATAGGTTCTTGGCAAATAGTTCCCTTAAATCCCTCAGTGTGAAACTGAACGGAATTTGAGTGCGCGGTTTGACATATTATACATTAAATACAATAAGATAGCAATTCAACAAGACCAGGTAGCGGGCATGAATCATTTGTCTGTTCAGCTTATTAAGCCAATCACCGCACATTTATTTTGTTATTTAATCGTTAATTTGCGCAAAAGCGCCCGCGTTCAAACACGATTTTTGGCTACGCATTCACGGTGCGCTTTAACCTATTCCTAATGTATCGATCGAGCACTATAAAAAAACCCCGCCGAAGCGGGGCCCTGAAGTATTGACCGTGACAGCTTACAAACCGGCGCGGGATTTCTCCAATTCATCGAACAGTGCCGCCGGCATACGCTCGCCGAAGGATGTCAAATACGATTCGATAGCTTCCAGCTCACTGCGCCAGCCGTCGGCATCTACCGTGAGCAAGGTCTGCAGATCGGCTTCGCTGATTTGCAAGCCGTGCAAATTCAACTCGGACTCCTTCGGCAGAATGCCAATGGCCGTGGCATTGCCTTGCACTGCGCCCTGCACGCGTTTCAGCATCCACTCCAACACGCGCATGTTATCGCCAAAGCCCGGCCAGATGAACTTGCCCTGTGCGTTTTTACGGAACCAGTTGACATGAAATATTTTTGGCAAGTGTTGTGATTGGCTATTGAATGACAACCAATGCGCGAAGTAATCGCCGAAGTTGTACCCGGCGAAAGGTTTCATCGCCATGGAATCGCGGCGCACCACGCCCACCGCACCGGTGGCAGCCGCTGTGGTTTCAGAAGCCATG
>JAHEBG010000164.1 GCA_024642445.1 Gammaproteobacteria bacterium
CTCTCCAGATCGATATGAGTTAGAGGGTGCCGTGCCAGCCACTTCTTTGAAAGGGTCAAAGTAATGGTATTTCCGGTGACCGACACTGCAGGTTTTGGAATTTTTTCATCGGTGTGGTTTCGGTAAAACAATACCGACAACCGCAGCAGCAGGATACAACGCAGGGCACTGACTGCGCGTGCTTCGGAAAGCCCCAATAGACTTTTGAAATGGATACTGCGACGGTGGTTTCGAACCAGTACCGCAATGAACTGTTGTTCCGTTTTTGAAAAGCCCGCGATATCGGAATGTTCCAGCAGATAGGCACCGTGATGGTGGTGCTGGCTGTGCGCAACGGTAAGGCCTATTTCGTGCAATTTACAGGCCAGCGCCAATGCTTCACGGTCATGAACCGTCAACGGCCAGAATTTACGCACCTGATTGAACAAGGCCAGAGCATAGTTTTCAACACGATCGGCCTGTATTGCATCTATGGAATAGCGTTCCTGCAGGGCAGTTACCGAAGCCATGCGTGGATCGATTTCCAGCTGTCGGCCAAGCATGTCGAACAATGCACCCTCACGCAAAGCGTAATCGCTGGTCTGCATGCGTTCAATGCCTAGCACTTCAAAGGCGGCCTCTAAAGTGAGAAGGCCTCCGGCGATGGAGTGTTTCCGTGATTGCGATATCTGTGGCCAGCGGATCTTGGCGGTGCTTCCGAAACGCACCAACTCTCTGCGAAGTTGCTGCAGTACTTTCAAGGTCAGGGTGCCATCGGAAAGATTTTTGGCTTGTGCGATTTCCGACAGGGCTTTGATGGTACCCGAAGCGCCGTAGGCTTCCTTCCACCCTTGTGAGGCGAAGGATTTCAGAAACGGTTGCATGTCCACACCAATCTTCGCCTTGGCCTTTTGCCAGGATTTGGCTGTCCATCGGTTGTCAGGGAAAAAGCGTTGGATATTGGCGATGCATCCGATTTGAAGGCTTTCCCGTTCAAGAATTTCCAAACCTTTGCCGATTACGAACTCGGTGGAGCCGCCGCCGATATCGATGACCAGACGTTTGCCTTTTTTTGGGGGTTTGTCGTGTGCTACGCCCATATAAATCAAACGCGCTTCTTCGCGCCCTGCGATGATTTCAATGCGATGGCCAATCGCCGCTTCTGCGCGCTCGACGAACGGACGTGCATCGGCCATGGTGCGCAGGGTATTGGTGGCAACCACCCGCACATTCTGGGGTTTAAGATTGGCCAAGCGTTGGCCGAACAGGGCAAGGCAATCAAGCGCCCGTTTTTCAGCGCTCTCACTGAGTTGTTTTTTGGCATTCATACCGTCGGCAAGCATCACGTGTTCCTTGATACGGTCGATGATGCGCAATTGCCCGAGAACATGCCGTGCTACTACCATATGAAAACTGTTCGAACCCAGGTCAACGGCTGCAACCAAGTCGCCTTCCTTGAACGGCTTGCGAAGTGCAGCTGAGGTCAGCGTTTTCGGCATAATTCTTTCACCAGTCGGTTCTGTGCTGAAAAGGGCGTTTCGGTTGCAGAAGTTTGGATTTTTTCATAATGTCCGTCAGACTGCAGAGTCCAGGATTGGCTGTTGTCTTTCAGGTAGTACTGCAGTTCTTCGGTGTAAACCCGATGAGCCAATTCAGGGTCAAGTATCGGGAAGCAGGTTTCAACCCGGCGCAGCAGATTGCGCTCCAGCCAATCAGCGCTGGAGCAATAAATTTCGGGCTTGCCGTTATTGCCGAACCAGTAAACTCGGCTGTGTTCGAGAAAGCGGCCTACCAGGGCACGCACGGTAATGTTCTCGGACTGGCCGGGAACGCCGGGACGCAGGCAGCAGGCGCCTCGCACAATCAATTCAATCTTCACGCCATCGCCTGAAGCCGAGTACAGAGCCTTGATGACCTGTGGCTCATTGATGGCATTGATTTTTGCAATGATGTGCGCCGGTTTACCTTCGCGGGCCAGTTTCGCTTCACGTTGGATTTTTTTCAGTAGGGTGGCGTGCAGTGTAAACGGCGATGTGAGCAAATTTTTGAGAGCAATCGGTTTACTCAGGCCGGACAGCTGCTGGAATATCGAATGCACATCCTGGGTGATGCCTGGATGGCAGGTCAGAAGACCGATGTCGGTATAGACCTTGGCGGTACCGGAATGGTAATTGCCTGTGCCCAGATGGGCATAGCGCCGGAGTGTTTTTCCTTCACGCCTTACAATTAGCATCATTTTTGCGTGGGTCTTGAAGCCGACTACACCATAGATCACCTGTACGCCGGCTTCCTGCAGTCGATTCGCCAGGCTTAAATTCGCTTCTTCATCGAAGCGTGCCCGAAGTTCCACCACAACTGAAACATCTTTTCCGTTATGCGCCGCTGCAATCAGGTGCTCGATGATTTTGGAATCTTTGCCGGTTCGATACAGGGTCTGTTTGATGGCAAGCACCTGCGGGTCGTTGGCCGCATGTTGCAGAACGTCCAGTACCGTGTTGAAACTCTGGTACGGGTGATGTAGCAGAATGTCTCTGTGACGGATGCTACCAAACGGGTCGTCTTCGTCGATATCGACCTTGCCTTGTTTCAGCAAAGGAAATTTCAAGTCCGCACGTTTGGCCAAGTCGTACACTTGCACCACACGATTGAGATTCACTGGCCCTTTGATCCGGTAAGCAGCGCTCTCAGGCAGGTTGAAGTTGTCCAGCAGCACCCGAACAATGCGTTTCGGACAGTCGGTGGCAATTTCCAGCCGCACCGCAGGATTGTAGCCGCGGGCATTGAGTTCGTCTTTCAATGCGCTGGCGATATTTTCAACTTCTTCTTCGTCTACGAACAGCTCGGAGTTTCGGGTAACACGGAATTGGTAGGCCCCTTTTACCCGCATTCCCGGAAACAAATCGCCGACGAACTCGGTCAGTACCGCTGACAGGAAAACATACTCATCCTTTCCGCCAGAGGCCGATTTTGGTATCTGGATGATTCGTGGCAGCGAACGCGGCGCGCGCACAATGGCAATGCCGCCACGCCGCCCAAAGGCGTCTTTGCCGTCAAGCACAACCGCTACATTCAGGCTTTTGTTGAGGATCTGCGGAAACGGATGTGCCGGGTCCAAGGCCAGAGGTGACAGTACCGGCATGATTTCGTTTTTAAAATATTGGTGCAACCAGCGTTTCTGGGCAGCAGGCCAAAGTTCCCTATTCAGAATGCGTACTCCGGCATCGAACAGTTCCTGTCGCAGCACATCATTCCAAAGCGCATACTGGGCATCCACCAACTGTTTGGAAACACGGTATATCGAATCCAATGCCGTCTGCGGGTCGATGTTGTCGGGAAGCAGGGGTGCTTTGTATTTCAGTGCGGTTTTGACGGTTGCTGCGCGAATTTCAAAGAATTCATCGAGGTTGGTGCAGGAAATACACAAGTATTTCAGACGCTCCAGCAGCGGTATAGAGGTGTCTTTGGCCTGCTCGAGAACCCTGAAATTAAAGGCCAGTTGGGACATTTCACGGTTTAAGAACAGTTCCGTGTCGGAGAAGGATTCAATCGAAGGCATGGGGGTCGGCGCAAGGGTTTGATTCAGCATAACAGATGGATACTTGGCCGTTAAGCCAAGCGTTCACGCGGGAAGCGGCAACGGAAGGTGCTGCCTTTGCCCGGCACGCTTTCAATGCCGAGTTCGGCCTGATGCAGATTCAATACATGTTTGCATATAGATAGGCCCAATCCGGTACCGCCAAGCTCGCGGGATCTGCTGGCCGAAACCCGGTAGAAACGTTCCGTTAAGCGGCTGATTTGGTCGGCTGGGATGCCGAAACCGCTGTCGCGTACGAAAAAATCGATGCCGCCGGCATTGTTCGGCTCTATGCCAATCTCGATGTTGCCACCGGTGGCGGTATAGCGAACGGCATTCGATACCAGATTCGAAAAAGCGCTGTGGATATCTTTGTGCGAGCCGATCAGCTCTCCGGAATAGCTCTGCAAAATCTGGATTTGATGCCTGCCCTGGCTTAATGCCTGTGCTTCCTGATTCAAGGTATGCATCAAAGCGGTTGTGCTGATTAATTCTTCGGGCAATGCCTGCTCGGATTCAAGGCGTGACAAATTCAG
>JAHEBG010000165.1 GCA_024642445.1 Gammaproteobacteria bacterium
ATGCCTTCCGAGGAATCGGAATGCACCACGGCGCAGCCGCCGGCGGGGCGGTCGACCAGTGCGATGTTTTCTTCAATGCCGTCAAAGGCCTCCAGTTTGAAGCCCCACCAATCGGCCCAAAGCGCACCGCAAATATTTTCGCGGGCGAGCTGATCGGCAATCTTATAGGCTTCCACACCATGGTGGAACGAACTGATCTTGAATCCGAACTCTTTTGAAAGATCAATCATCTGTGCCATTTCATCGGCGCGGTAACAATGGATGTTTACGGTGATATCGCCGCGCAGGACCCCAGCCAGGGTTTCGTTGCGCAGGTTTTGTGCCGGCGCATCGCCTTTGCGGCCACCGGCTTCATAGGCATCCCATTGTTTGCGGTAGGCCTTGGCATCGATGAACGCGCTGCGGTAGCCGGCCATGTTGCCCATGCGGGTCGATGGCCCGCCTTTGTCGCCGTACACGCGTTTCGGGTTTTCGCCGCAGGCCATTTTGATGCCGTACGGTGCATCCGGAAACTTCATACCTTGGGCGGTAAGTGAGGGTACATTTTTCAGAATTACGCTGCGGCCACCCACCAGATTGGCGGAGCCGGGAAGTATTTGCATGCTGGTGACTCCGCCGGCCAATGCTTTGGCGAAGCCGGCGTCCTGAGGCCAAACCGAGTGTTCGGCCCAGACCTGAGCGGTAACGGCGTTAGTGGCCTCGTTGCCGTCGCTGGTTGCGGCAATGCCGGGGCTGGCGTATACGCCTAAATGCGAGTGAACGTCGATGATTCCCGGAGTAATCCACTTGCCGGTGGCGTCTACGCTCGTGCCGCCCTCAGGTAATGCAAGACCTTTGCCTACGGCCTCAATCTTGCCATTACGCATCAATACATCGGCATTATCCATACGGTTGCCGGTGCCATCCAATACGGTGGCATTGCGCAACAAGACCGCAGGATACGGAATGGCTTGGTAGGTACTTGGGTAGGGTGTAGGCGGCAATGGCGCTGGGGCTTCCTGGCTTTTTTTGGCCTGAATTGGGGCGGCCAGCAATGCAGTGGTCAAGGCAAGACAAAGGGGGATTTTGGTCATAAGGCTCTCCGGTGGAATCCATACCGTATAGCAGAATGGCCTGAAAACCAAGTATTCGGCAGAGCCTCGCTCATGGCACAATAGCCCGAAGGAGAACTAAGGCTATGAAAGACAAACAGGAAATCGTCAGTAACTGGCTGCCCCGTTATACCGGATTGGAATTGCAGGATTTCGGCCAGCATATTCTGCTGACCAACTTCGGCGGTTATCTGGATTCGTTCGCGCGCCTCACCGGCGCCGAAGTGGTGGGCCGTGACCGGCCCATGCCCAGTGCTACGTTTGATGGCATCACCATGATCAATTTCGGTATGGGTTCAGCCAATGCCGCTACCATGATGGATCTGCTGAGCGCGTTGCCGCCGAAAGCGGTATTGTTCCTTGGAAAGTGCGGTGGTCTCAAAAAGAAAAATGAGCTCGGAGACCTGATACTTCCGATTGCCGCCATCCGCGGTGAAGGTACTTCAAACGATTATCTGCCACCGGAAGTGCCGGCGTTGCCGGCATTCGCCATGCAACGGGTAATCTCTACCATGATCCGCGATCTTGACCATGATTATTGGACCGGCACCGTGTACACCACCAACCGCAGGGTTTGGGAGCATGATGAGGAATTCAAGGACTATCTGCGCAAACTGCGTTGCATGGCCATCGATATGGAAACCGCGACGATTTTCGCGGCCGGTTTCGCCAATTCCATTCCTTGTGGCGCTTTGTTGCTGGTGTCCGACCAGCCGATGATTCCCGAGGGCGTGAAAACCGAGGCCTCCGATAAAAAAGTAACCGAGAGCTTCGTCGAGCGGCATATCACCATCGGTATTGAAGCCCTGAAACTCATTCGCCGTCACGGCAAATCAGTAAAGCATCTACGGTTTGACTAAATCATGATGGGTTTAGGCAATAAAAAGGGCGGATCATTCCGCCCTGTTTCGTTTCTGGGTATTGCCGCTTAAAATTCAAACCCGATTGAAATAATTTCAGGGTCTTTGCCCTGCTGCAGTCGAACGCGGCATTTCAAGGTCTGTTTGGCTTCGTCACGCAAGCCCGGTTGGATGGTGATCGGTGCCTGCATTTCCCAGATATTGTCCTGGGCTTTGGCGCTGCCGGCCAACGCAGCCATATCCAAGGCAAGCGACTTTCCTTCGGTTCTGACTTTTGCCTCTGATTCACAGGCCGAAGCTGCCTGCTGTTCCGGCGTTTGGTTGGTGGCGGAATCGCCACAGGCTGCCATGCCCAATATAAAAAGCGCTAAGAGCGATTTCCGGATCATGTATGTGTCCTCACTGTCTACACCTACAATCTACCGAAATTAGAGTAATTATGCAAAAGTTCAGCCCAGAGCCTGTAAAGTGCCGGCGAAGGGTGCAAACCGTCATTGGCATGCATGGTCGGATCTTGGCTGCAAGCTCGGGTTGTGGTGGTGATATCCAGGAACCCGCTATTCAAGGATCGGCATAAATCCTCGGCGGCGAGGTTGAAAGCGTCAATTTCCTTGCTTACCGCCGCTAAATTTCGCCCAGACGCTTGCCCGAAAGGGGTTTGTCCCCAGTCCGGAATCGACAGCATTTGCACATAGTCGCTTTTTCCGGCGACCTTGTGCGCTATTTGCAACAAGGTCTTCAGGTCATGGCGGTATTGCTCAACGGCGCGCCCGCGGTACTGATTGTTGACGCCTATCAATAGCGTGACGCGGTCCCAGCTGCCCAGCTCTGGCTCTAGATGTATCGCCTGCAACAACTCGTCCGTTGTCCACCCGGTTTGTGCAATAACCTTCACTGGTGCGGCAATGGGTACCGATTGTGCCCGCTTACGCAGAGCCCATTGCTCTACCCAACGCTCGTGCTCAAGTACGCCTTCGCCTACTGTATAAGAGTCGCCTAGGGCGAGTACGCGAATCATGGCGGGGTAATTCCTGATATAGACATGGCCTAATCATAGGTGAATTGATGGGTTGGCGCATGCCCACAAAAGCCCGCTACTATAGAAGGCATGTCAGCCAATACCCATGTTCCGCCTGCAGACACGATCGATACTGCCAAAGCACTGCTCTGCCGTGCCCGAGATAGCCACAAGTACGATTATGGTCGTGTCATAGTGGTGGGTGGTAGCCGCGCCATGGCCGGTGCACCGGCTTTGTCGGCGATGGCCGCTTTGCGTGCGGGAGCGGGTGTGGTGGAAGTCTGCGTACCTGAAAGCATTCAGGCCACGGTTGCCGGATTCGACCCCTGTTTGATTGTACGAGGATTTCCTGAAGACGATCTAGGCTACTTTGCGCCAAGCGCATTTTCCGCAATACACAGAGCCATTCAGAGTGCCGATGTGGTGGCAATCGGCCCGGGTCTGGGCAGAGCGCCCGCTCTGGCTGAATGGCTGGTTTCATTATGGAAGGATTTTCCCCGCGCTATGGTTTGGGATGCCGACGCGCTGGTTGCGCTTTCCACGGTTCCAGTGCCGCAATGGGAAATGCCGGATGGACCACGCTTGATCACCCCGCATGCCGGTGAAATGAACAAACTGTTGGCTTTGCAGTTGCAGGCACGTGCACCCCTTGAGCGGGCGGCCATTGAGTTTGCAGGGCAGCGTGGCACGGTAGTGGTGTTGAAGGGCGCGGATACCTTGGTTACCGATGGCACGACGGCATGGCATAACACCAGCGGTAATCCAGGCATGGCTACGGCCGGTACCGGAGATGTGCTGACGGGGGTGTTGACGGGGTTGTGCGCGCAGGGTGTTCCGGTCTTGCAGGCAGCTAAGCTGGGCGTATGGTTGCATGGTGTTGCCGGAGATCATGCAGCTGCCCAGTGCACGGTGCCGGCGCTGACGGCCACGGATGTGCTGAACAGCCTGATGTCAGCGTGGAAAACCCTAGAGCGCTCGACAAACCTATGAGGCAACAGCCAAAAAGTCCGTGCCGTCAGCTCGCAGGCGGTATCATGACGCCATGAGTAGTCGTCCTGTTGATTTGATCGCCATCGGCTGGCCGCCGGAAAAGTCGGTAATGCAAGCCCTGCAATC
>JAHEBG010000166.1 GCA_024642445.1 Gammaproteobacteria bacterium
GCGCAATTTGAATAGCCTGGCCGTCGCGCAGTTTTGAGGTACCGTCACGAACGATACGGTCGCCGGCTTTCAGGCCCGACAGAACCACCACCTTGCCTTCGCGTCGACCGCCGATGGCAATATCGCGGCTGACCACGGTGTTATCGGCATTCACTGCGTAGACGAAGCTGCGGTTGCCAACCTGCTGCAGACACAGTTCAGGCACCACCAGACTATTGCCCAGCTCTTGCTGCAATTCCACCTTGAGTAGCATTCCGGGGCGTAAGCGGCCGTCGGTATTGTCCACTTCGGCACGCACCATCAAGGCGCGCGTGCTGACATCGACGCGTGATTCAAGCCCCACCACCTTGGCTGAGAAAACGGCATCGGGGTAGGCGTCCGCCTTCAACTGCAATGCCATACCAGGCTGCACTTTGGTCAGCAGGAATTCCGGTACCGGAAAATCCACCCACATACGGTCAAGATCATCCAGGTTGACCAAGGCGGCGCCGGCATTGACGAATTGTCCCGGACTGACCTGACGAAGGCCCAATACGCCACTGAACGGCGCCCGGATCATGCGCTCGTCCAAGCGCACCTGTGCCGCCTGTACTCGGGCACGGGTCGCGTTGCGGATGGCAATTGCGGTATCCAATTGGCTTTTCGCAATCAGCTGTTGACTCTGCAGGTTTTGCAGACGCTGCACCTGGGTGTTCAGGTCATTCAACGAGGCTTGTGCCTCCTGCAATTCGGCACGGGCGGCGCCGCTGTCCAGCTCAACCAGCAAGCGGCCTTTGGCTACACGCTGTCCGCTGTCGAAATGCACCACGGATACGCGCTCGGATTGCTTGGCGGCGATTACCACTGAATCACGGGCCTTACTGGTTCCGACGGCCTTAATGACCTCTGTCCACGGCTGAGACTGAACCGTGATAACGGTAACAACCGCAGGTGACCCGCCTTTTTTGGACTCAACTGCTTCCTGGCTACAGGCACCCAGAAAGCACAACAATCCCAATATCAAAATGCGCATCGGACAGCTTCCTTAGAGAGACGGCGTATTGTAGTGTGCGCCTTGTAAACCGGATGTGAGGACGGGTACAGACAGAAAACGCCAGCATCGCTGGCGTTTTCTCAGTTAATGTCTTGCAATTACTGCCATTCACCCAGAGCAGCAAGCCCATTGTCTTTGGCGCGGGCATACACGGTTTTTTGGGCTTCGGCCACGTTGTTGACGATATCGGCACCCCAGATTTTCAGTGCGGCCGATTGCATGGCACGGCCGTAGCTGAAACTCAAAGGCCAAGGCAGGTTCTCGGTTTTGTTCATTTCATTCAAATGTGCCGTTGACTGTTCATCGGATTGACCGCCCGACAGGAATACGATACCGGTCAATGCCGCCGGCACTGCTGATTTCAAACACTGCACGGTGTAATCGGCCACTTCCTCAACATCGGCCTGTTCGTCGCAGTCTTTGCCTGGAATGACCATGCTGGCTTTCAGAATGGTTCCTTCCAACATCACGTTGCTGTCGAACAGCTCATTGAACAGGGTGCGCAGTACACGCTCGGTGACCACATAGCAGTCATCGATATCGTGCGTGCCATCCATGATCACTTCCGGCTCAACCATCGGCACGATGCCGGCTTCCTGGCACAATGCGGCATAACGGGCCAAGGCGTGGCAATTGGCTTTGATGCAGGCTTCGGAAGGCATTCCGTCTTCGATATTGATATTGATGACAGCGCGCCATTTGGCGAACTTGGCGCCTAAAGCGGCGTATTCGGCAAGCCGCTCACGCAGACCGTCCAAGCCTTCGGTAACCATTTCGCCCGGAAATCCGGCCAGCGCCTTGGCGCCGGTATCGACTTTGATGCCCGGCAAAATGCCGTTGTCCATCATAACTTTGGTGAAAGGCACACCGGCCTTGGTGGATTGGCGCAAGGTTTCATCGTACAAAATGGCGCCGGAAATGTAGTCGCTCAAATTGGGTGTGGTCAGCAGCATTTCACGGTAGGCGCGACGGTTCTCTTCGCTGTTTTCAACCCCCACGGAATCAAAACGCTTCTTGATGGTGGCATTGGATTCGTCGATGGCAATAATGCCTTTGCCTTTGGCGACCATGGCTTGGGCGATTTCTGGGAGTTGATCGATGCTCATGAGGGCGTTCCGTTGGGAGTGTTTGGGAAGCCGATATTATACCCCATGCGCCCCGCTGACCCAACGGCAAAGCCTGGCGCTATCCATAAACAACGGGCCAGTTCTGCCTTGAGTATCGATTTTCGCCGATAATGGCTTAACCCTCTGCCCTGGAGACGGCATGACAGCCCACTACATCGCCTCGTATTACAGCGCCAGCCTTGGCCCGGCGAGCACCCATCCTGAACTGGAGGGCGAGCACCGGGTTGATGTGGCGGTCATCGGTGGCGGTTTTACCGGACTGGCTACGGCGCTGGAATTGGCTGAAAAAGGCCTGAAAGTGGCGGTTATCGAAGCACAGAAATTCGGCTGGGGGCAATCTGGCCGTAACGGCGGTCAAGTCACCGGCAGCCTCTCGGGCGAGGGCGCCATGAAAAAGCAATTGAGCCGGTTGATGGATGAACATGCTGCTGAAAATTTCATTTGGCACCTGCGTTGGCGCGGTCATGACATCATCCGGCAGCGCATTGAGAAATACAGCATTGATTGCGACTTGAAGTTCGGCCATCTGCATACCGCCTACAAACCCAGCCATGTACCGGAACTGCAGCGCGAGCTGGCACTGGCGCAAAGCCGTGGCATGGAAGCACAGGTGGAATGGGTGGATGCCAAAGATATTGGGCGCTTCTTGAAAACCGCGATTTACCACGGCGGCCTGTACAACCGGAAAAACATGCACCTTCACCCATTAAAGCTTTGTCTGGGTGAAGCCGCAGCCTTGCAAAGCCTAGGTGGGTTATTGTTCGAGAACTCACCGGTGCTGCGCATTGAACACGGCAACACGCCGGAAGTGCACACGGCCAAAGGCCGCATCATTGCCAACCAGGTAATTCTGGCCGGCGATGTTTACCACCGTCTTGAGCAAAAAAAACTCAGCGGACGCATCTTTCCGGCGGCCGGCGGCATTGTCACTACGGTACCTCTGGGCTCACTGGCAGCAACGCTCAATCCCGCCGATGTTGCGGTTTACGATTGTCGCTTTGTGTTGGACTACTACCGGATGACAGCGGATGGCCGGCTATTATTTGGCGGCGGTGCCAACTACTCCGGTAAGGATTCCCGTGATATCGCCGGCGAACTGCGGCCTTGCATCGAACGCACTTTTCCCGAGCTCAAAGGCGTTGAAATCGAATACCAATGGAGCTGCAATATGGGCATCGTGATTAACCGCGTGCCGCAGCTGGGCAAACTCTCGGCCAATGTCTGGTACGCGCAAGGCTATTCCGGGCACGGATTGGCCACTTCACATGTAGTGGCTGAAGTATTGGCCAATGCGGTATGCGGTCAGATGGAACACTTCGATGTGTTTGAACGCTTCAAGCATATCCGCGTTCCGCTCGGCGATTGGTTCGGCAACCAGATGCTGTCGCTGGGTATGCATTACTATCTGTTTCTGGAACGGTTCCGCTAACCGATTACAGATCGCCCAAGCCTTCGGTTTTGCCGCCTTCGGCCACGGCCAACAAACGCAAGGTATTGGTGGCACCGTGCTGCTCCATGTGGTCACCACTGGTAATCAAGACCCGATCACCCACGGCCAGATAACCCTGATCGAACAGCTGCTTGACCGCGCGCCGGGTAACTACCCGCATCGATTGGCCTTCGGAATCGAAGTTGACCGGTGTGACATCGCGCATCAGGCACATGCGACGGCGCGCCGAGCCGAAGCGCGACAGGCCGAACAACGGTACATTGGCACGGAAGCGAGAAAGATAACGGGCGGTACCGCCGGATTCGGTTAAAGCAATAATGCCGCGTAATTTCATGTGCTCGGCAATGAACATGGCCGACATGGCGATGGCCTGATCC
>JAHEBG010000167.1 GCA_024642445.1 Gammaproteobacteria bacterium
TACTCCGAGGACGGTACACTTTGGATTGCCACCAGTTCGGGCATCGTACGATGGAAAAACGAGCGTTTCATAGAATTTGACAACGCCAGTCTGTCGTCGAAGGTGGTGATTAATTTGATGCCCGATGCCGACTATGGCATGTGGTTGGGAACGCAGGCCGGTCTCAATCTGGCAAAACCGGACGGTACCGTTGAAATTCCGTCTTGGCAGACGCAACGTATCACCGGCAGAGTGATTGCCCTGCTCATAGAGCGTGACGGCACACGCTGGTTTGTAGGTGCCAAAGGCATATCAAAGTTGCAGGGCGGAAAACTGCATACGTTGTTTCCGGAGCAGATGTTCATTTCTGCACTGCAGGACATGCAGGATGGTTTTTGGCTGGGAAGCGACAAAGGCCTGATTCGACAGCCTAAGGGTTGGCGGTATTTCAAAACCATTCAAAAAACGGCCGAAGACAGTGGTCTGCAGAATGCCAAGCCCTGGGATTACCAGGTGTTGGCAGATGGCTCTGTGCTCATCGTAGGCGATGAAGGAAGAATCGATCGCATGCAGCTGTCAAACGGAATCTTGCAACGCCAGATTTACCGCGTTCCAGAGAATAAAGGCAAAGATCTTCGGTCGGTGCTGCAGGACAGTCGTGGACAGCTTTGGCTGGGTGGCGCTCTGGAATTGATAAAGGTTCCTAAAGCCAATGCCATGGCCGATATTTGGAATACCGATTCAAAAACCGATGCGACCTTGCTTGGTCCCGTCAGGCATCTTCTGCAGACGCCGGATGGCATAGTATGGGCCGCATTTTATGGTGGTGGCTTGCAGGCAAGGACCATGGATGGCAATGTCGTGCATTCAGTCCGGCCACAGGACGGCAAAGGGCTTCAGTATCCCGACCCGGAGCAATTGATGGTGGGCCCTGACCAAGCCCTTTGGCTTGCCGGCGGCGAGGCGCTGCTGCGTTGGAACGCGGCCTCTTCTCGGTTCGTGTTGGTTGCTGGTGCGCCAAAGGGGCGTATCTTCAGCGCACGTCTGGACGATGATCGAACACTCTGGCTTGGGCAGCTGGGCCAGCTTGGACAATACCGATGGGACCCCTCGGCACAAAAACTGCAGCGTATGGCGTTATTCAATGGTGATGACGGGCTGCCGGCCGTTGAAATCAGTGGTATTGCCAAAGATGCACGTAACATACTTTGGCTTACCACCTCACGCGGATTGGTACGCTTCAGCAGGAAAGCCAAGCAGGCCCGTCTGTATGGCATCAATGATGGCCTCATCAGTCAGGAGTTCGATGTTCGCGCTCCCTACATCAGCCCAGATGGTCAGGCCTTCGCGCTGACCAAGACCGGTGTGGTAATTTTCCGGCCTGATGCAATGATGGCCGAACCGGAGCCGCTACGGTTGGTACTGGAACAGGTTAGCGTGCGCCGCGGTGAAGACGAGGTACGGTTGGATGCCAACATGCCTTTACGAATTGATCCCGACGACCGCGACCTCAGTATCAATGTGCTGCTTCTGAATTTCGATGATGTTGCTGCGCACCGTTACCGCTCACGCTTGCTGGGCTACGATCCGGATTGGGTTGAAATGGGCAACAGCGGAAACCGTATATTCTCGAACCTGCCGGATGGCCGTTATCGCCTGCAATTGATCGCAGCGGGTGCCGAAGGCATCTGGTCTGCTCCCATTCTGGTAGAGTTCACCGTGTTGCCACCGGCATGGAAAACCTGGTGGGCTATTTTGGCGTATGTAGTACTAGGGTTCTTAGCAATGTGGCTATTGCTTTGGGCTAACCGCAGCCGCCTGAAACGAAAACATGCACAACAGTTGGAACAGCAGCAGCGAGAGCTTTTACTGAAGAATTCCGAAGCCAAGTCACTTTTTCTGGCGAATCTCGGGCATGAAATCCGCACACCGATGACCGGCGTTCTGGGTATGACCGAACTGCTTATGGCCGGCCCGCTGGATGAAAAGCCGAAGGCGCAGATACTTTCCATCAAGAAAGCCGGCGAGCATCTGCTGCGGCTCATGAACGACGCATTGGATCTGTCGAAAATCGAGGCGGGTCAATTCGAGCTGGATATCCAGCCTTTCAATTTACGTACCGTATTGGATGATGTGCACGGGTTGTTGTTGCCCCTAGCACGCCAGAAAGGGCTGGAATTGAATTTGGAAGTGGCACCTGAGTTGCATGCAGGATATTGCGGTGATGCCGGAAGGTTACGCCAGATTTTGTTCAATCTGGGAAGCAATGCCATCAAATTCACAGCTCAAGGCAAGGTCGTCATCAAAGCGCAATGCTTCTGGCCAAAAGGCATCATGCTCTCGGTGCTCGATTCCGGCCCCGGAATGACCGAAGCGCAACAGCAGAAGCTGTTTCAACGCTTCGTGCAGGCCGACGGGGTAAAGACGGCTCAGCAGTACGGGGGCAGTGGACTGGGTCTGGCCATATGCAAGGAGCTGGCTGCATTGATGCACGGTGATATACAAATTGAAAGCGAGCCTGGACGCGGTTCAACGTTTACGGTGTGTTTGCCGCTTGAGGCCTTGGATACAAGGCCGGATGAAAGCCATCAAGCGACTGCAAAGGGTTCCGAAGGTGCTTTGCGTAATTGTAGCCTGCTGCTGGTGGAAGATGATGAAACCATTGTGCAGGTCATCACGGCATTGTTGTTGGCACAGGGGCATTCGGTGATTTGCGGTCGTCATGCATTGGATGCTTTGGCATATACGACTCAGCATAACTTCGATGCGATTTTCTGCGATATTGACTTGCCCGGCATGAGCGGCCTTGAACTCACCCGCTTGTGGCGCGAGCAGGGCCTGCATACACCGGTGATAGCGTTGACGGCACGTACACAGTCCGATGCCGAACAGCAATGTCTGGAGGCTGGAATGTCTGCATTTCTGAGAAAGCCGGTCTCGGGGCAGCAGCTACAGCAAGCGCTGGCTAGTGTGCTGGTTAGTTGAGACTGGTCTGGCCAGCAATGAATTGCCAGGTACGGGTGATATACAAAACGCTCGGGTTTTCGGGCGTGTCGGGTAATACCGCAAAGGGTTCTGACAACTTCACGATATTGACGGCAGCCTGATCAAGCATCCTGTTGCCGCTGGATTTGACTACGGTGATATTTTCAATCTGGCCGTTCTTGCGGATGGCAACGGTTAAGATCAGCTGTCCGCTGATTTTATTGGTAAGCGCCTGTTGTGGATAATTGGCATTACCTACACGTTCAACTTTCTTCACCCAGCCGCTCATGTATTGGGCATAAACGTATTCACGGGTACTGGCTGTGATGTATTTATGTCGGGTTTTCTTGGCCTGCAAGGCTTGCTTCTGGTTGAACTCATTGGCCAGTTTTGCCAACGCCAAGCTTTGTTCAATCAGTTCCTGCCCTTCCGGAAGATCGTCAGGGCTGTTGGGCTTCTGCTCCTGTGCGCGGCTAACGGAGCGGTCGCTGACTGACTGGGTAACCACGGTGCGTTGCACGGCATCCGGTTCCGGAGGGGTTTTCTGCGCTTGCAGAGCAATCGGTGCATCACCGGGCTTGGTTTGTGGCAATTGTGAAATCTGGTCGTCTTTAGGCCGCTGTGCGCTTGCGCTGTCGCCGCCGCCTTGATTGTTCGCTTGTGCCAGAAAATCCGCAGTCTCGGGCGTTGTTGCGCTGGATGTCGGGCTGAGGATGACATCCAGCGTTGGGCTGACTGGAGCCGCTTTGTTCAAGGTAAAACCCACGCCCAACACCAATACGGCGTAACCGATGAACGACAATAGCAGCGTTCCGGTCAGGCGTTCGCGTGGCGATACGGCTCGGCTCATCGGGCGTTTAAACGGGATTCAATGGCATCAAACAACAGGGCGGCAATATTCAAGCCGAATTGGGTATCCAGTTCGCGCACGCATGTAGGGCTGGTGACGTTGATTTCTGTGAGGTAATCGCCGATCACATCCAGACCGACGAATAGCATGCCTTGCGCTTTCAGCCATGGAC
>JAHEBG010000168.1 GCA_024642445.1 Gammaproteobacteria bacterium
ATACCGGACATGAAGTTGCTGAAAATATTCTGTAACCCGAAACCAAGACCCAGGCCGATAGCGCCACCGAGCAGGGCGAAACTGCTGAGATCTATGCCGAGCATATTCAGGCCGGTAATCGTGCCCAGAATCCAAACGATGTAACGAACCAATCGCGACAACAGATGCATCCGCGAATATTTCCAGGGCTCATCGATGTATTTCTTTGCCGTGCGCAGCACGATTTTTTCCATCAGCGCCGCAAGCCACCAGACCGCAATCACGAAAACGAGAACGGTCAGGATGCTGGTCAGATCGATCGTACTGTCGCCGACCTGGAATTGGGCTAATTTTCCGGACGTGTCCGGCAACAGTTTGCGAAGCATGAGCGGATATTCCTTGCGGGCATGGATGCCACCTTACGTATTTCAGTATACACAAGCCGTATTCAGGCCTTGGAAATGACGGTAAATCATGGCCTTACTAGAATTTCTTGGCAATTGCATCAAGGTTTGTTACGCTGTTGGGGAATTGGTACAGGACTCCCATGCGTATGACGCCCCGTCTCCTGGCCTCAGCCCTTGCTCTATGCAGCGGCCGTAGCCTTTATACATCGTTATTTACTTCACTCCACGCATGGGGTTCTGGCGCCACTTTTCCCGCCCTGACTCAACCCCCTTGGAGTACTTATGAAAATCCTCGCCTGTGACGGTATCCACGCCGATGGCTTAACGTTGTTCAAAGAAGCCGGTTTCACTGTTGAAACCAGTGATCCGATCAAAGATGTGGCCGTTTTGGCCGAAAAACTGAAAGACTTCGACGGCATCATGGTGCGCTCAGCCACCCTGTTGCCCGCTGAGGCCTTGGCCAACGCTGGAAAATTGAAAGTCATTGGCCGTGCCGGCGCCGGTGTCGACACCATCGATGTGGATGCGGCGACGGCGCGTGGCATCGCAGTGATGAATGCACCCGATGGCAATACCTTGGCTGCAGCAGAGCATGCGGTTTCCCTGTTGTTCTCCATGGCCAGACACGTGCCGAAAGCCGATGCCGGAATGAAAGCCGGTGAATGGCCGAAAAACGGTCTGACCGGATTCGAGTTGGAAGGCAAGCGCTTGGGCGTCATCGGCCTTGGCCGAATTGGTGCAACCGTGGCTCGCAAAGCTGCTGGCATCGGCATGGAAGTGGCCGCTTTTGATCCGTTTCTGCCGGCTTCGGCCAGTGGCCGCATGAGTGTGCCGATGAAGACGCTGGATGAGCTGTTGGCATGGGCCGATATCATTACCCTGCATATTCCGCGCACCAAGGAAACCACCAATATCATCGGTGAAGCGCAGATGCGCAAAATGCGCAAAGGCAGCTATCTGATCAATGCCGCGCGTGGTGGACTGGTGGACGAAGAGGCCTTGCTGAAGGTCCTTGACGAAGGCCATCTGGCCGGCGCCGCGCTGGATACCTTCGTTACCGAGCCGCTGCAGAAGGATTCGCCGCTGCGTGCACACCCAAAACTCATTCTTACCCCGCACTTGGGGCGTCAACATCGGAAGCACAACAGGCAGTCAGTACCATTCTGGCGCGTCAGATGATCGACTTTATGAAAACAGGCGCCGTGGCGGGTTGCGTCAATCTGCCACCGTTGAGTGCCGAAGCCGCCAAGGAAGTTGGCCCATGGATGCCGCTGATGACGGAGTTGGGCAAATTGGCCAACCGCTTGGTTCCGGCAGCCAGCACCTTGCATATTACCTATGCCGGACGTACCGAAGCCTTGGATACGCGCCCGCTCAGCCGTTTATTGGTGTCTTCCATGCTGGGTACGGCATCGGGCAGGGTTACCCCGGTGAACGCATTGACTGAAGCCGCCGCACGCGGATTATTGGTTTCGGAAACGGTGGGTGGCGACGGAGACGGCTTTGACCGCTTACTAAAAATCGAAGTCACCGGTGATAACGTCAGCCGACGCATCGAAGCAACCTTGCACCGTGGCCCACGCGTTGTTCGCCTTGACGGCGTGGAATTGGATTTCGATCCGGGTACGCATATTCTGTTGATGAAAAACGAAGATCGTCCCGGCGTCATCGGACTGCTCGGTTCAAATCTGGGTGCAGCCGGCATCAACATCATCAACTTCTCGCTGGGCGCCACCGGTGACGGCCACGCATTGGCGGCCATTACCGTTGACGATGAAGTGTCGCAGGCACAATTGGCCGGTTTGCGCACCATACCGGGCATTGTTTCCCTGGAAATGTTTTAAGGAGCCGAAATGAAAATTCTTCTAGCACGGCACGGTGAAACGCCATGGAATGCAGCCGGACGGTATCAAGGCCAGATTGACATCGCGTTGTCGGAAATCGGTGAGGCGCAGGCACTAAAGCTTGGCCAACGTCTGCACGGCGTGCCGATTGCCCGCGCGGTAAGCTCCCAGTTATCACGCGCCCGCAGCACCGCCGAGTTCGCACTGGGCGAAGATCGCAAAGCGTTACTGAGCATCGATCCAAGATTTCAGGAAATTGCCCACGGTGAATGGGAAGGTCTGTTTGCCCACGAAATTGCCGAGCGTGATCCGGTTACGTTTCAAGCCTGGCGCGATGCGCCGCAAAGCGTTCAGATGCCGGGTGGCGAAAGCTTGCAGCAGGTGTTGGACAGGGCGTGGCAAGGATTGGAAGCGGCCTGTGAAGGTCTGCAAGCGGACGACACCCTGCTGGTGGTGGCACACGATGCAGTCAACCGCGTTCTGTTGTGTAAAGTGTTGGGGTTGGGTCTGGAGCGCTTATGGCGGTTCCGGCAGGCACCCACCACCTTGAACCTGTTGGAAGGCGATTCGGTGGACAATCTATCGGTGGTACGCTTGAATGATTGTCAGCACCACACCGCACTTTTCGGAGAGGCCTTGCACCGCGCATTGTGATGGAAAGAACCCTCGACGCATGGCTGGACTACCAGCTCAGCACCCATCCCGATGCCATCGCGATGGGTCTTGAGCGTGTGCGAGCGGTGGCCGAGCGCCTGCAGATTCTGTCCATGCCATGCCCGGTCATTACCGTGGCCGGCACCAACGGCAAAGGCTCCACGGTGGCGTTCATTGAAGCCATCGCTCGTGCAGCCGGCTACCGTGTAGGCGCGTTCACCTCGCCACATTTTCTGCGCTATAACGAACGCATCCGTATTGACGGTGAGGATGCCGCCGATGAGCCGCTGGTAAAAGCCTTTGAGGCCATTGAAGCGGCACGTGGCGATATTGCCTTGACCTATTTCGAATTCGGCACTTTGGCTGCGTTGTATCTTTTCAAGCAGGCGGCTTTGGATTTGGTGGTGCTTGAAGTGGGTTTGGGCGGTCGTTTGGATGCCGTCAATATCGTGGATGCCGATGTGGCGGTAATCACCACGGTCGATCTCGACCATCAAGCCTATCTGGGCAATGATCGCGAAACCATAGGCTTGGAAAAAGCCGGCATCATGCGCTCGGGAAAGCCCTGTATTCTGGGTGAAAAAGATCCGCCGTCATCGGTGCTGGGTCATGCCTACCGCAAGGGCGTTTTCTGCGTCAGGGCCTACAGCGATTATTTGATCGATCGGCACCCGGAGCATTGGTGTTGGCGCGAGCCGGGGTTCAGTTTGGAACTGCCGTTGCCCTCCCTGGCGGCGCCGATTCAACTGCAAAATGCCGCCTGTGCGATAGCTGCTTTGCGCGCTTCGCCCTTGAAAATCGGAAAAGCACATTGGGCCGCAGGTGTGGCGCAAGCAAAGGTTACCGGACGCATGCAGCTCTGGCGACAACAGCCGGAGGTGGTAATTGATGTGGCGCACAACCCACAGTCGGTGTCTCAGCTGGCGGCATGGTTACAAGCCCATCCGAAGCCCACCGTTGCCGTATTCTGCGCCCTCGCAGATAAGGACATCACCGCCATGCTGTCGGAAATACGGCCATTTATCGCGTTTTGGTACGTGGGGCAATTGCAGGAACCCAAAGACCGGGTGCTCAGCCAGGAACAGTGGCAATC
>JAHEBG010000169.1 GCA_024642445.1 Gammaproteobacteria bacterium
ACACCACGGCATCGCCGTCCTGCATCGGCAACGCTCCGCTCAATACGGTCGGCTTGACGAACTCATCGTTCTCGCCCCGGGCATAGGCCTGTTGCAAGGCATCGAGCGCGCTATCTGCATGGAATTCGGCACGGGCCTCGGTAATGGCGTTATAGGCCTGCTCCACCCGCGCCCAGCGCTGATCGCGGTCCATGGCGTAATACCTGCCACTGACACTGGCAATGTGTATCTGCGGATAGCGGTTACAGAGCTGCTGCAATCGAAGCAGGCTGTCGTGTGCCGATTGCGGCGGGGTATCGCGTCCGTCCAGAAAGGCATGCACGGCAATACGGCGCGCACCTTGGCCGGCGGCCATTTCCAGAAACGCGAAGATATGGTTTTCGTGGGAATGCACGCCCCCCGGCGACAACAGGCCGAACACATGCAGAACGCCTTGATGCGCTTCACTGGTGGCAATGGCGTTCAGCAACACTGGATTGCGCTGGAAACTGCCGTCTTCAATCGCGGCATCCACGCGGGTCAGGTCTTGGTAAACAATGCGGCCGGCACCGATATTCATATGGCCAACCTCGGAGTTACCCATTTGCCCCTCGGGAAGGCCAACATAACGCCCTTCGGTGTGAATCAGGGTATACGGCGCCGTGGCCAACAGACTATGCCACGCCGGCAGGTGTGCCTGTGCAATGGCGTTATCGGCGCTTTCCTCGCGGTAGCCCCAGCCATCCAGAATCAACAAAACCAACGGTTTTACCACGGATACACCCTGCTCCCGGCCCGGCTTGGGCCTTTTGGCCTACCAACTAATGACACATGACAATTCTATCAGCCGCGGCAATACTAAAACCACTTATCAATAACAGGAAACGCCATGAATCGCCTAACCGCCCCGTCTGTCCTGCTGGCTTTCGCCATAACAGCTGCCCTTAGCGGCACAGCCTTTGCCGATAATCCACCGGATCTGTCGAAAGTAAACGGCAGCTTAAGCGCCGATGCCGGCCGTGAGTATGGCGACATCGACACCGTTAACGGTTCAATCACCGTCAACAGCAATGCCGTTGCGCGAGACGTCGATACCGTCAATGGCAGCATCACCTTGGATTCCCGCGCCCGGGTTGATGATGTCAGCACCGTCAATGGCCGTATTGTTGCCCGTAACAGCGTGCAGGCCCGTAGCATTGAAACGGTGAACGGCAGTATTGTCGGCGTCAGCAACGTCAAGGTCGCCAAATCGGTCGAGGCGGTCAACGGCTCCATTGAAATCGGTGCACACAGCACAGTTGGCGAGAATGTCGAAACCGTGAATGGCAGCATTCTGTTACTTTCAATGCAGGTGGGTGGAAGCGTAGGAACCGTCAACGGCAATATCACCCTGGGCACCGATACCCAGGTGGAACGCAATTTAACCGTGCGCAAACCCACCGGCTGGGGCTTCAACTGGGGCAAGCCGAAAATACCGCGCATTGTGCTCGGTCCGAACAGCGTCGTCAAAGGCAATCTTGTATTCGAACGCGAGGTGGAGCTGTATGTACATTCCACCGCAAAATATGGCGAGATCAAGCTCACCGATAAAGAAGCCAGTATGGTAAAACCCATAGTTTTTACCGGCAAGGACCCTGACTTCAAATAACGGCAGGCACGCCAAACGGTTACAATGAAGCCTCTTGAACGGAGGCTTCATGCGTTTCATACCCACTACTGCGCTTATTGTTGCACTTCTATCAGGGCTGAGCAGCCATGGCGCTTTTGCACAATCCAGCTTCGGGCCTGAAATATCGGCTGAGGATTACCTGCAACATATGCAGAACCTGAACGCAGCAACCTCTGGCAAAACCAAGGCAGGCTATGCCGAATCGCTGGGGCAATCGTATCTGAACTATCAATTTGTGCGCCTTGGCCTCAGCACCGAAAGCATCACGTGTAACGGCACCGCCTTGTATGTGGCGAAACTTCCCGGCACGACGCAGAACATTCCGCCGGTGGTGTATTACGCACCTTGGCAACAACGCAATCAAATAGCCGCTGTTCTGGAAATCGCCGAGCGTTTCCTGACCCAACAGCCACGCCCGAAGCATAACGTATATTTTGCTTTCAGCAATAAAGCCCAGGCTAAGAACGTGCATTGCGGGCTCCTGAAAAAAGCCGAACCCCTACTGCAACCGAATCAAGTCGAGACCCTGGATGCCATGGCTTTGGTTCGTTATCTGAATAGCCTTCAGATGAAAGGAAAATGAAATCGCATTAGAACTGCGATAACAGAAATTCGGCAGCCTGCTTGGGCTGTTCCATCATCGGCATATGACCACAACCGTTCAGCATTCGGGTATCGGAATGCTGAAGCCCCTGAGCAAAAACGGCGGCTGCGCTGGGATCGATGATTTTATCGGCATCGCACCACAGCAGTCCAGCCGGTTGCCGAATCATTGGCAAGCGCTCTTGCAATAAAAATGCCTGGGGACCAAGGCGCATCTGGGTAAACACATCACGCTCAAATGCTTTCTTGATCTCACGCTGTTGCACCATATAAGCGGCCATTGGCGTTGGCAGATAGGGCGCATCGGCGAAAACGAACTCCTGCAGGAATCCAACGAAGGCATCGGCCTGATACACGGCAAACGGATTGTCGCCTTTCAGCACGCGGCGGGCAAACGCATTTTCCTTGAAACGAACACCGGCAGAAGACATGAATACCACACGCTCTACCGGCAAAGCGGTATCCGACGACAACATTAAGCCTGAAATCATTCCACCCATGGAGTGCCCTACCAACAAGGCTACCGGTTGCTTTTGGGCTTGAATAAACCGGCTCAGCCTTTCCGCCTGCACCAATGGGCTGTAATCTTCACCCGCTTTCGGCGCGCTTTCACCCCAACCCGGCAAATCCACGGCAATCACGCGGTGGTTTGCCGTAAGCGAAGCCATCATCGGCAGCCAGTTTTCCTTGCTGCCGGTGTAGCCGTGCACCAACAGTATTAACGGCCCTTGACCGGCTTCCAGATAGTGCCAGGTTTCACCGGCCACATCCTGGGTTTTCACCGTCGCATCCGCCTGCCAGCGCTGACGCGCGAACTCGGCCTGCAACGCCTTGCCGGGAAAGGCCCACACGAAAGCCACAGCAAGAATTGGCGGTACCAGAAGCAGCCAAAGCCACTTTTTCATGGGCTGTCCTTCTGCGACTCCGGATCGGCAAGCACTTTTTCTACCGAGGCGACAGTGATCGGGTGATAACCGGCGCGTGCTTTGGCAAATACGGTACGGGCGAACGCGCGGCCCTCATCGCTCTGGGCCAAGGCGGTGTAGGTTGGCATAATCAATTTCCGGCGGCCGACCGAGCGCAAGAAGGCCTCGATTGCCGGACGCGATTCGACAGCACCGCTTTCGATGGAAATCGGATACCAGCGCTGGGCGATTTCGCCGTTGGGCGTACCGTCGAACGCGAATGCCGACTGCAAGTCGTGGGCCTGCTCAAGGGTGACCACTTCCGGCATTTTTTCAAGGAAACGTACCCACTCCTGTGTGCTCCAACCACGGGAATCGATTCCCATGACATTGACCTCACCAGCCAGCCATTTCGAACGTTCCTTATCTACGGCATCGAAGCGCGCGGATTTTGCGGGCTCTGCTATCGAAGGAATGCCGGGCTGATGCAGCCATTGGGCAATTTCTTCAGGGCTGACCTTGCCCGGATGCTTCTGCATCAACTCGGCATTCAGGAAGCGCTCGAATTCAGCACTGTGGGTACTGGTGAACGCATGGGTGGTGAACCAATGGCGCAGAAAGGCATCGAAGCTGTCACGGCCAAAGCGCTTTTCCAGAAACATCAGGAACCATTGCCCTTTCACATAGGCAATATCGGACAAGGCATCTTCCGGGTCGCGGCCAGCCAAGGGTGCCAGTGCCAGCAACTGGTCTGCAGCCGGCATCGACTTGATTTCCTCTGTCAGACCGAATTGGCTGATGACATT
>JAHEBG010000170.1 GCA_024642445.1 Gammaproteobacteria bacterium
TGCCCGCGGGTTTTATGCCGATCTGGTGGTGCCGTTCCGCGGCCTTAAGAAAGACAATATCCTGCGCCCCGACACCACCCTGGAAAAACTGGCAACACTGAAACCGGCGTTCGATAAACGCTCCGGCAAAGGCACATTAACCGCCGGCAACTCCACCAACCTCAGCGACGGCGCCTCGGCGGCATTGCTGGCCTCGGAAGATTGGGCCAATGCCAATGGCAAAGAAATTCAGGCGTATTTGGTAGACGCGCAAGTGGCGGCGGTGGATTTTGTGGCCGGCGAAGGCCTGCTGATGGCGCCGGCTTGGGCGGTGGCGCAGTTGCTGAAGCGCAATAATTTGAAACTGCAGGATTTCGATTTCTACGAAATCCACGAAGCCTTTGCCGCGCAAGTGTTGTGCACCCTGAAGGCCTGGGAGTCCGACGATTTCTGCAAAACCAAGTTGGGCATGGACGGCGCGCTCGGCAGCATCGACCGCAGCAAACTCAACGTGGTGGGTTCCTCGCTGGCGTTGGGTCATCCGTTTGCCGCCACCGGCGCGCGCATTGTGGCCACCGCTGCAAAACTGCTGAAAGAAAAAGGCCAAGGCCGCGTACTGATTTCCATCTGCACCGCCGGCGGCATGGGCGTAGCCGCGATTGTGGAACGCTAAGCATCAAAGAGCATCATAAAAAAGCGGCCTGAGGGCCGCTTTTTTTATTCCCGGCATGCCTTAGGCAAGTATTTCTTCTCGATGTCTGGGCTATAGCAATCCCAGCCAATGGTTTTATCCGTATTCTCGAAAGGCTCCAGCACAAGAGTTCCCCGATCAATGGGCGGCGTTGCCATCACAATGGTGATAATGCCGTCTTTGATTCGGATATCGTTAACATCGGATGTTGCCTTACTAAAGGCGTAACCGGCTGCTGAATTGTCTTTTGGAACAGTGCCGGTTGTTAGGTAGGTTTCTGCCACTGCAAGCTTGGCAGATGACGCTGTATTGATAGCGGTAGCAATTTTCGCACGTACGGTGTAATCCTGATAGGCCGGTATTGCAATAGCCAAGAGAATGCCCAACATGAAAATTAACATGGCAATAAGTAATGCAATCAGCGCGCCATGACTTGTGCCGCCTTTTTCAGACAGCATACCCAGTTGCCACTGGTTTGATTTTCGTGTTTCGCGGGTGAGTTGCAGCTTACGTTCAAAATGCTTGTAGTAAAGCCCGTTGGCAAACAATGCCGGCAAAATGAACAGCGCCAGTAAATAGACAATATAGGCAATGCCAAAAGCGTTAGATCCTCCGTGCAATGCCGCCACTATGAAAACAGGGATCAATGCAAGGTAGGTCAAGATGGTGTACAGCAGTGCATTCAGCCACATTTTTCTGTACAGCAACCAATAAAATGTAATGAAAAAGGCCGGCCAATTCCAGCTGATGGCAGTTCGCTTCAGGCTTCTGAAGCGTGAGAAATGCGAAAAGTAAAACGCTTGGTTTTTATCACCAATGAAGGTACGCAACCACAGACTTGGATTTTCTAGATAATCGTCTTGATTAGGTGTTGCATCTAGGGTTGTCTCATCCTGAGAAAACTTAGGCATGCAATTCGGACAATGCTGATTCTGTTCCGCGGTCTGCGCGCCGCAAATTGGGCATTCCATGCGATGTAACTTCCTTGATAGTGAGGTTTGAAGTTAAGGGTAATACGGATTCGTTTACTGCGGCAACCACGGTATGCCGTGTTCGTTGCGTTGCTCGGACACCGCTTCCGCCGCGATTTTCTGTTGCAGGCTGATGCCGGTCATCGGCAGCGGCGCTTCCCCGTTCAGAACGCGGCGGGCATTGTTCTGTGCAATGTAGGCCTGCTCAAATTGGCCTTGGCTGGCAAAGGCCTGACCCAATTGATTCCAGCTTTCGGCATTGCCGCCTTGGGCAATGGCGCGTTGCCAATAGCCGATAGCATCCGGGGTGTTGCCGGTGGCAAAACTCCAAGCGCCCAGTGCGTGCAACAAGTCGGCGTCATCGGGGTGGCCGGCCAACAGCGCGCGCAGGCGTTCGAACAAAGCGGAATCGTTCTGCGCCACGGCGGCCAGGGCCTGCAGCGGGGCATTTTGATAGCGGCTTTCCAAGGTTTCAATCAAGGCCTTGGCGGCCGAATTTTTCATGCCCAAGGCCATGGCGCGCTTGGCAAAGGCGTCGGTCATGGCGGCACTTACACCGTTGCCGGCGTGCAGTTCTTGCCAGCGCTGCCATAAGGTATCGGCCGAATCTGCGCCTACCAGATAGCCGGCTTCGAAT
This sequence comes from Gammaproteobacteria bacterium, assembly GCA_024642445.1. GTDB lineage: Bacteria > Pseudomonadota > Gammaproteobacteria > Xanthomonadales > Xanthomonadaceae > Arenimonas. Next base: position 2,279 of record JAHEBG010000170.1, read on the forward strand.
TGGTGTTGCAGGGCTTCCTGCTGCTTGCCGCTCATGCCGTGGCCGCGGGCGTCCATCCAGTTACGGGCCAGATCGAACTGCTTCAAAGAAATGGCGGCTTCAATGGCAATACCGCGTGCAATTGGCGACCACTCGGTGGCAGGGCGGGTCAGCATCACATCCAGGGCCTGTTGCGGTTTGCCCTGCTTCAGCAAGGCTCGGGCATTGTTGGAGGCCGCCAACGTAGGGTTGGAGCGGTTGAGTTTCTCCAGCAGCTGCGCGGCAGTAACCCAATCTTCTTGCGCCAACGCGGCTTGACGAGCGCCCAACAGTGCCAAATCGCGTACCGAGGCGTCGTCGGCGGCTTTGGTTAGCAGGCTTTGCGCGCGTGCGTAGCGGCCTTCGTAAAACGCGGTTAGACCATTATTCAGGCGGCTGCGGGTTTGTTTATGGGCATAGTTCTGCCAGGCATTGTAGGGAAAACGCAGCACGGTCCATAGCAACCACAGCGCGAACAGCAGCAGTATGCAGGCGAACAGGAAAAACGCCACGGTGGTGGATACCGTAGTGCCGTGCCAGCGGATAAGCACTTCACCGAAATCCGGCTGCAGCAAATTCCAGGCCAAGGCGCCCACGGCAGCCAGAAGCAGCCACCAAAGAAAGCTGCGGTACAGGCTCACGGCGCATCCCCTTGTTTCAGGCGCTGCAGCTCCTGCAATGTGCTACCGGCCAGCGGTACTTGTGCAGTGAGTGGCGCATTGGCCAAGGCCAACAGGCGCGCGCGTTGCGCTTTTAATTCCGGGGTTTGTACGTACAGGCGCTGCAGCCAAACGTTCATGCGCAGCACGGCGCCTTTGAACTCAGCGGCGCGGCGCAACTGCAATGCCGAGCGGGCATTGGTCATTTCCAGTGCCAGTGCGGTTTTCGCCGACTGCCGTTCCGCCGGAGAGATCAGGGTCTGCTCGCCAGTGGGTTGAATGCGAATCAGGGCATTTAAAAGGCGCTTGGCGCCGTATTCGCCGGCGCGGGCATCGGCGTTGATGTCGTGCGCCGCGGGCAATTGCGGCAACAGGGCCTCCATGGCATCCATTTCGCCGCGGGCAATCGCGCGCGGATCGGCATCCACGGTGCGGAATGCCACCAGTTCTTGAGCAATGGCCTGCCGCAGATTGACCCATTTCGGGTCTTTAAGTGCGTTGATGGCGTTGCCGGCCATTTCGGTGGCTTGTATGGCGCCGGACAAATCGCCCGACAACAACCAGCGCTCGCGGCCGATGGTCAGCAACAACTCGGCTTCACTCAAGCGCAGGCTGTCTTGCGCGGAAAGGTCATGGCGGCTGAGCTGGCGCACACTGTCTTCCATCAATGCTGCACGCTCGCCGATTGCCAGTACTTCATCACGCATCAGATTGGTGCGCTTGCCGGCTTCGGTCATGCGTTCTTGCAGTGCCGCGCGCTCGCGCTCCAGCCGTTCCAATTGTTGTTCAGCCACCAACAAGCGTTGTTCAACCGAGGCTGCCGTAGGTGTGGCGGCTGGCTGAGGAAAACCGAAGCCTTCACCGCGCAGCCACCGATAACCAAGGAATGCGGCTATCGCCAGCACGGTCAACAACACCCCTATCAATACAGCGCGCAGGCTGCTTTTGGGTTGCGTTGTGCTTTGGCTTTCGAGGCTACTCATGTTCCTGCTCCATGCGGGGGTA
>JAHEBG010000171.1 GCA_024642445.1 Gammaproteobacteria bacterium
AAAATCAAAACGGCACTGGACGCCTGCCTCAAATTGGACCCGAAGCATGCCGAGGCCCACTTGGCCAGCGCGTTATGGCATGCCGAAATCATCAGCAAAGTGGGCGCAACGCTGGGCGGACTAACTTATGGCGCCAAACGCAAACAGGCCGAAGAGCATATGAAAACCGCATTGAAGCTGGCGCCTGGCATGCCAATTGTGCATGCCGAACATGCCCAGATGCTGCTATTGCTGGACGAAGACAATGAACAGGAAGCCGCCGATGCCTTTGAACGGGCTACTGAGCAGAACGCCGCGGATGCCATGGACTATCTGGATGCTCGCTTCGCCGCCGAGCAGATAAGCGAATGATGTCACGAGCATTTGCGGCATTGCTGCTGGCAGCGGTCATCAGTTCACCGGCCTCGGCGCAGTTCTGGAAGAAGAAAACACCGCAGGTTGATGACGGTGAAGCCTATCGATCGGCCTTATTGGCCTATCAGGCAAAGGATTACCCAGAAGCATTACGTCTGCTGCAGCCACTGGCTAAATCAGGCAACACGCCCGCAATGGCACAATTGGCGCACATGCACGAATTCGGTCTGGGCACACAGAAAAACAGCAGCGAAGCTTATAAGCTATACCAGAAACTGATGCCGCTTTATCTCAATAAGGCAGAATCCGGCGATGCCGAAGCGCAATACCAGATAGGCCAGCTGCATTATGCCGGCAAGGGCGTGCCCGAAAACATTCCTGAAGCGATGCTCTGGTACGAAAAAGCGGCAGTGCAAGGCCATCTGATTTCACAATACAAATTGGCATTACTGTACGACACCGGAGAACAGACGCCGCGTGATGCAGAAAAGGCCGTTGCCTGGTACACCAAGGCCGCCGAACAAGGACACACCAATTCCCAGATGTTTCTGGCCATCAAATACTTCCGTGGCCGCGATGTTGAAACCAATTATGACAAAGCCGCACACTGGTTTGAAAAAGCCGCCGAAAATGGCAATGCGTATTCGCAAAGCGTATTGGGCTTCATGTATGCCGCAGGCCAAGGTGTAAAGACCGACAAACAGAAAGCTTTGCACTGGTACCGGCTGGGTGCAGAGCAAGGCGATACCGCAAGCCAGTACGATTTGGGCATGAAACTCAAATCCGGTGATGGCGTGACCCGTAGCCTCAGCGAATCGGCGCAATGGTTCCGCCGTGCAGCAGAACGCGGGCACAGTGCCGCGCAGTCGGAGCTGGCGGGCATGTATGCAAAAGGCGAAGGCGTGAAACGTGATGCGGTACTGGCCTATGCCTGGTACAACGTAGCCATCATGAACGGGAACTACCCTGCCAGCAAACCCCGTGATACTTTGACCAAAACCATGAGCAAGGACGATCTTGCTGAAGCCGAACAGATCAGCTCGATGTGGAAATACGGCACCGGCATGGAACGAATTGACCAATAAAAAACGCCCCAAGGGGCGTTTTTTTTCGTCTGGTGGGCGGTACAGGGTTCGAACCTGTGACCCTTGCCGTGTGAAGGCAATGCTCTACCGCTGAGCTAACCGCCCCAAGAACGGCTATTTTACGGGAAAGGCCTGTGCCAAGCAAGGGTTAAACCAGCTTGCTGTGCCGTGCATTCAGCAGATTCGGGGGCGGTGCAAAGGACTCGGCGCTGGAATGAAACCAGTACTCGCGTAGCGCGGTAGACACCGGGTTATCGGTTAGAAGATCTCCGGGACGTACTTGCGGATAGACCTTCGACAGTGGCAATACGGTTTCGGCATTTATGCGGCGAATGATGTGCTCGGGGCCCAATTCGCTGGGATGTTTCAAGCCCGCTGCAGCCAACAACTCCGCCAGTGCTTTAACGGTATTGTGCTGGAAATGGGCAACGCGCTCGCCCTTATTGCTCGGGTCCAGGCCTTTTTGACGCATGGCGTCCTGGGTTGCCACGCCGGTCGGGCATCGGCCGGTATGACAGCTTTGCGATTGGATACACCCTACGGCAAACATGAAACCACGGGCGGCGTTGCACCAATCGGCACCGATAGCCAAGGTGCGTGCCAGATCAAATGCCGTGATGACCTTTCCGGCCGCACCGATTTTTATTTCACTGCGTAAATTCAAACCCACCAAGGTGTTGTGCACCAGCATCAAGGCTTCCCGGAGTGGCATGCCGACATGATCGGTGAATTCCAAGGGTGCGGCACCGGTACCGCCCTCGCCGCCATCCACCACAATGAAATCCGGATACACGCCGGTTTCCTGCATGGCTTTGGCAATGGCAAACCATTCCCAGACATGGCCAATGGCCAACTTGAACCCTACCGGCTTGCCACCGGACAATTGCCGCAGTTCGGCAATGAACTGCAACAGACCCTTCGGGCTGTCAAAGCGCGAATGGCTGGCCGGTGACAGGCAATCCACACCGGCAGGAACGCCGCGCGCTTCGGCAATTTCGGCCGTAACTTTGGCGCCGGGAAGTATGCCGCCCTGCCCCGGTTTCGCGCCCTGCGACAGTTTGATCTCAATCATTTTCACTGAAGGTAAACGGGCATTGCGCTGGAATTTTTCGGGGTTGAATGTGCCGTCATCGTTACGGCATCCGAAATACCCCGAGCCAATCTCCCAAACCAGATCACCGCCGTGCTCGAGGTGGTATCGTGAAATAGAGCCTTCGCCGGTGTCGTGATAGAACCCGCCTTTTTTCGCGCCCAGGTTCAATGCGCGAATGGCATTGGCCGATAGCGCACCGAAGCTCATCGCCGAAATATTGAATACCGAAACCTGGTACGGTTGCGTACAATCTTTTCCGCCTACATGAATGCGAAACCCGTCTTTGGCCTCGGGCGCCGGCTGCAAGGAATGGTTCATCCACTCGTAATGGTTGGCATAAACGCTTAATTGGGTGCCGAACGGGCGCTTATCCAACTCCTGTTTGGCGCGCTGATACACAATAGAGCGTTGCTGACGCGAGAACGGCGATTCTTCGGTGTCCGATTCAAACAGGTATTGCCGCAGCTCCGGCCGGATGGATTCGAACAAAAACCGGAAATGCGCCAGAATCGGGTAATTTCGGCGCACGGCCGAATGCCGCTGGGTAATGTCTACCAGCCCTACCCCGCTAAGAAACAGGCACAACGGCCAAAAAACCAGTGCGGCGGTATTGGCTTGATAAGCGGGCACCACCAGTACCAATACCGCTAACGCATTCAGATAAAAAAACCAATACCGATTCAATGCCATGGTAATGCCTCCGTGCCCAGGCTTTGAGTATAACGGGCATGTCGCAAATCAGAAGCCAAGTCGATCGCGCAGATCGTACCAGACCGCGCCAAGAGCAGTAAACGGTATACGGAACAAACGACCGCCGGGGAACGGGTAATGCGGCAATCCGGCGAACACATCGTAACGCTCGGCCTGCCCGCGCAGTGCTTCCGAAAGTACGCGACCGATCATATGGGTATAGGTAACGCCATGGCCCGAACAACCCTGGGCATAGTAGATATTGTCATCCAGCCTGCCTACCTGAGGCAGACGCGACAGCGTCAGCAGGAAATTGCCGGTCCAAGCGTAATCGATGGCCACGCCCTTGAGCTGTGGAAAGGTTTTTTCGAGGTTAGGACGGATATGCGAAACGATATCGGCCGGATCTTTGGCCCCGTACACCACGCCGCCACCGAAAATCAAACGCTTGTCGGCCGAAAGGCGGAAATAATCGAGCAGATAATTGGTGTCTTCCACGCAGTAATCGGTAGGAAGAATATCCTGCCAATTGGCCAAGGGTGCGGTTGCCACCACTTGTGTACCGCAGGGCATCGATTTGGCGCTGAGCTTGGGTTCAAGATCGCCGATATAGGCATTGCAGGCCACAATTACGAATTTGGCATGCACTTCACCCTTTTCGGTTTTTACCACTGCAGCTTGTCCACGGCGGATTTCAGTGACCGTGGACTGCTCATGAA
>JAHEBG010000172.1 GCA_024642445.1 Gammaproteobacteria bacterium
GCAATCAGCGCACAGGTCAGATCCAGCACAGCACTCATGGCAATTCCTCAGGTTGAAAACAATTTTTTGTATTGTGCATCCTTGAAGCCTAGCACCACCCGTCCGTCTTCAAATACCAACACCGGCCGTTTCAGCAACGCCGGGTATTCCTTCAACAGCATCAGGTATTCGGGTTTGGAGCCGGGCGTTTTCTTGTTTGGCAGCAGCGTGCGCCAAGTGGTGCTGGATTTATTGAGCAAAGCATCGAAACCGCCCAGCTGCTCGGCCCATTGTTCCAACACTGCCGGAGCCACCGGATGGTTGCGGTAATCGATGAAAGTAAATGGCCGCTCAATACGCTTCAGCCAGTTCTGCGCCTTCTTGCAGGTATCGCAGTTCGGCAGACCGTACATGCTAAGACTCACTCCACGGCTCCGCGCAACAAATCGTTGACCGAGGTTTTTCCGCGAGTTTTTTCATCCACCTGCTTAACGATTACCGCGCAGTACAAGGAATATGTGCCGTCGGCCGAGGGCAGCGAGCCGGACACTACCACTGAGCCGGCCGGTACGCGGCCGTAACTGACCTCTCCGGTAGCGCGGTTGTAAATGCGTGTGCTTTGGCCGATGAAAACGCCCATGCCGATTACCGAGCCGCGCTCGACGATGACGCCTTCCACCACTTCCGAACGCGCGCCAATGAAGCAATCGTCTTCGATGATGGTGGGGGCTGCCTGCAGAGGCTCGAGTACACCGCCTATGCCGGCACCGCCGGAAATATGGCAACGCGAACCGATTTGAGCACAGGATCCGACCGTGGCCCAGGTATCCACCATGGTGCCAGCGCCAACATAAGCGCCAATATTGATGAAGCTGGGCATCAAAACCACATCTTTGCCGATGAATGAACCGGCCCTGGCCACCGTGCCCGGCACCACGCGGGCACCCAAACGGCGGAAATCTCCGGCATCGTAATTCTCGAAACGCAACGGCACTTTATCCCAGAACGGATTGCCGGGCTCGCCCATGATGTCCATGTCGTGGCAACGGAAGTACAGCAGCACGGCTTTTTTCAGCCACTCGTTAACCTGCCATCCGGCTGCTACGGGTTCTGCCACACGGGCATCACCGGATTCCAACAAGGCAATCACATGGTAAAGGTCCGGCTTCAGCGCTTCGATGGCAGCGGCGTCAAGCGTGGCACGTTGTTCAAAGGCGTGTTCGATGCGTTGTTTCAGTTGGTCGGTCATGGTTTTTTTCCTTCTAGATAGTCTAACAGTGTCGCCTGCAGCGCATGCAGGTCATCGCTATCGGTAATGGCCCGGTTGTTGCGGTCGCTCAGCACGAAAATATCCTCGGCGCGTTCTCCAAAGGTGGCGATGCGGGCATCGTGTACGCGAATGCGTTTCTGTAAAAGGGCATAGGCGATATCAGCCAGCAGACCGGGCCGATCGGCACAGACCAGGCTCATCAGCGTTAGGTCTTTCTCAGGCTGCTGGATAAATTCGATACGTGTGGTGGTTTTGAAATGACGCAATCGGCTGGGAAGAATATGCTTGGCCGGGCGGATATTTGCCGGATCTTTCAATGCTGCATGCAAAGTCTGGATGATGCGCTTGGCATCGGGCGTATGCGGCCCTTTAAGCGTAACAAAATTATCCAAAGCATAATCGTTGCTCGATGGCAATATGCGGGCATGCGCCACGCTCAGATTCAAGCGGTCGAGCGTTGCCAGCAGCCCGGAGAAAATGCCGTCTCGGTCGGGCGTGCGCACGAAAATCTCCAGCGAATCCCTGCCCGCCAATTCACGGACCAGAATCTGGCTAGCGGTGGAACGCTGCGGCAGAATGCCTTGGGTTTGCCACACCAACTGATCCGGGCGATAGCGCAGGAAGGCATCTTCCGGAAACGTCTGCCACAGTTGCTGCACTTCGGCTTCATCAAAGCCGGCGTCCATCAGTTTCGCCAGCGCCATGTTTCGGGTTTCGTCACGAATATCGGCAGCGTTCAAGGGCTGTTCCAAACCGGCGCGCAGCACATAACGCGTGGCCGTGAACAATTCCGCCAGCAATTGGTCCTTGAAGGCATTCCAGAGTTTGGGGCTGGTGCCGGCGATATCAGCACAGGTCAGTACATACAGATAATCCAGATGCTCTCGATCAGCCACTTTGCGGGCGAAGGCATTGATCACCTCCGGATCGGAGATGTCCTGCTTCTGTGCGGTCATCGACATGATCAGGTGTTGTTGCACCAACCATGCCACCAATTGGCTATCGGCACTGGACAAGGCATGCGCCGTGGCGAAATCACTAAAATCCACTGCGCCCAACTCGGCATGATCGCCACCGCGGCCTTTGGCAATATCGTGGAACAGGCCGGCAAGCCATGCCAGATGCGGTTTGCGTAAACGCTGAAAGACTTCGTGCGGCAGTGAGAAGCCCTCGACACGGCCCTGTTCGAAACGCTTCATGAATTCCAGCACATTCAAGGTGTGCTGATCAACGGTATAGACATGGAACAGGTCGTATTGCATGCGACCGGTGACTTTGCCGAATGCCGGTATATAGCGTGCCAGAACGCCCAAACGCGCCATACGCTGCAAACTCAACACACCCTGCCCGGCGCTGATCAAGGCCATGAATGCCGAACGCACTGCTGCACCCTGCTCGCTGTAGGCTTGCAGCGAATCCAAGGCCTCGGCCATGCCGCGTGCGGTATCCGAATGCAGCCCTTTGCAGTGCGGCAAGCGGTTCCAGACCGCAAACAGATCGAACACCGCGGTGAAGCCCAGCTGACTGAAGCGGTTATCCAAGGCCAGAAGATAGCCGTTTTTCAAGACGAAACGGTCATCCAGGGTTTCGATCTCCGGAGCTACCGACAGATGCTCTTCGAAGCGTTGCAGCAAGCGGTCATTGATACGAAGAAGAATGGCTGCAGAACGGAAAAAACCCTGCATCAATTGTTCCACGGCAAGACTTTCCGGGCTGTCAGTCAAGCCGAAACGCTCAGCCAGCAATTTCTGATGATCGAACAACAGGCGTTCTTCCGGGCGTTTCACCAACAGATGCAGGCCGAAACGCAGGCGCGCCACAATTCTCCAGTTGCGTTGCAAGGCCTGCCATTCACCGTCGCCCAAAAGGCCTATGGGCGCAAGTCCGGCCATTGACTCCACGCCGTACAGTTTCCGCGCCAGCCAATTCAAGGTATGGAAATCGCGTAGACCGCCCGGACCCTCCTTGATGTTGGGTTCCAGGTTGTCGGCGGTATTGTTGTATTTGGCATGGCGCTGCCGCTGTTCATTGCGCTTGGCTTCAAAGTACGCCAGCGAATCGTACACATCGGGCGAATGCACTGCCAGTTGCAGGGCCTGGTATTGTCGTTCGTCGCCGGCCAACAAGCGGGTTTCCAGCAATGAAGTGTACGTTGCCACATCGGCCTGACTTTCCTGCATGCACTGTTCAACGGAACGCACGGCTTGGCCCAACTTCAAGCCACAATCCCATAACAGGGAATACATACTGCCAATTGCTATTGTCGCTGCTTCCTGTGCCTGCGTATCCCCGCACAGCAATAAGTCGATATCGGAATGCGGATACAACTCGCCCCGGCCGTAACCGCCGGTTGCTACCAGGGCTATTTCCGTATTGGCGGGCATGCAGCGCTGCCAAGCAGCTTTCACCAAGGTGTCGATCACTTCGCGGTATTGACCGATCAAAACTTCAATGGCCACATCCTTGGCCAAACGCGCCTGCAATTGCGAACGTGTCTCGGCAAGAGCATCCTTGGCGGTCTGCACGAAAGCCGTGGTGCTGTCAGCCTCCGCCAGAGCCGTCGCCAGTGAAGTCGCAGTCGCGGCCACAGGCAGGGTCACAGATCGTTGTCATCACCCGGCAGACGGGTCAATATCTCCACACCGTCATCGGTGACCACCACGGTATGCTCCCACTGGGCGG
>JAHEBG010000173.1 GCA_024642445.1 Gammaproteobacteria bacterium
TGGCCACGCTTAAAACTCTGGATGGCAACCTGCGCGATCCGAACTCGGATAATCCGGATCAAACACCGGCCTTTGCCAAAAACGAAGCACGCACCATCAAAGGCAAGGAAAACATCGCCGTGATCGTGGGTATCTGCACCCATCTGGGTTGTTCGCCCAGCTATATTCCGGAAATGCTTCCGCAATCGTTCGATGCTGAGTGGAAAGGCGGCTTCTATTGCCCTTGCCACCAATCGCGCTTCGACCTGGCCGGTCGCGTATTCCAAGGCGTTCCTGCGCCGTCCAACCTTGAGATTCCTCCTTACCACTATGCCGATGACAACACCATCGTGATTGGCGTTGCCCCTGAAGGAGCCGCGTGATGAATGTGATTGAACGCACCGTCGCCAATGTCACCACCTGGTTCAATGATCGCACCCCGGGTTTGATGCCGGCCTACAAAAAGCATATGTCCGAGTACTATGCGCCGAAGAATTTCAACCTCTGGTATTACTTCGGTTCGTTGGCCATGCTGGTATTGGTCAACCAGATTGTCACCGGCATTTTCCTGACCATGAACTTCAAACCCAGCGCTGCCGAAGCCTTTGCTTCGGTGGAATACATCATGCGTGATGTCGAGGGTGGCTGGTTGATCCGCTACATGCATTCCACCGGCGCTTCATTGTTCTTCGTGGTGGTGTATCTGCACATGTTCCGCGCCATGCTGTACGGCTCCTATCAGAAGCCACGCGAGCTGGTCTGGATTCTGGGCATGCTGATCTTCCTGACCCTGATGGCGGAAGCGTTCCTGGGTTATGTGTTGCCTTGGGGCCAGATGTCGTACTGGGGTGCGCAGGTCATCATCAATCTGTTCGGTGCCATTCCGGTGGTTGGGCCTGAGCTGACCGAATGGATCCGCGGTGACTACCTTGTTTCCGATGCCACATTGAACCGCTTCTTCGCGTTGCACGTGATTGCCCTGCCGCTGGTCATTTTATTGCTGGTGGTGCTGCATCTGGGCGCCCTGCACGAAGTCGGCTCGAACAATCCGGAAGGCGTGGACATCAAGAAAGTGAAGGACGAAAACGGCAAGCCGAAAGACGGCATTCCGTTCCATCCTTACTACACCGTGAAAGATCTGTTCGGTGTGGGCTTCTTCCTGACTATCGCTGCCTTCATCTTGTTCTTCATCCCGGAATTGGGCGGTTTGTTCTTGGAATACGACAACTTTATTCCTGCCAACCCAATGGTGACCCCGGAACACATCAAGCCGGTCTGGTATTTCACCCCGTATTACGCCATGTTGCGTGCCGTGCCTGATAAGTTGTTGGGTGTTATGACCATGGGCGGTGCGGTACTGATTCTGTTCGGTTTGCCGTGGTTCGACCGTTGCAAAGTCAAATCCATTCGCTACCGCCCAATGCTGCACAAGGTGATGATTACCCTGTTTGTGATCGCCTTCGTAACCTTGGCTTGGTTGGGCATGCAGTCGGGCAGCCCGGTTCAAACCTTGGCCGCGCGTGGCTTGACTTTGTTCTACTTCGCGTTCTTCCTCACCATGCCATTGTGGTCAACGTGGGGCCAAACCAAAGCCGTTCCTGATCGGGTACCAGACCATGACTAATTCCAGTTCATTTCTCAAAACACTGGTGGCTTCGGCCCTCCTGTTTGCCGGTGCAGCATCGGCTGCAGGCGGCGGCGTGGAAATGGAATCGGCACAGGTGGATATCAGCAACAAGGGTTCGCTGCAACGCGGCGCAGCCTTGTACATGAACTACTGCTCGGCCTGCCATTCTCTGGGGTACCAGCGCTATTCACGCATGGCCGAAGATATCGGCCTGAGCGAAGCCCAGGTCACTGAAAACCTGATGTTTGGCGATGCCAAATTCGGCGAAACCATCAACACCGGTATGGATGCGAAAAAAGCCGAAGCCTGGTTCGGTAAAGCGCCGCCTGATTTGAGCCTGATTGCACGCCGTAAAGCCGAAGGCGCCGACTGGGTTTACAACTACCTGAAAAGCTTCTATGTCGACGAATCACGCCCGATGGGCTGGAACAATGCCGTGTTTCCCGGGGCCTCCATGCCACATGTGCTGTGGGAGCTGCAAGGCAGCCAACACGTGCTGACCGAGCCGAAACACGAAGGTGGCCATTGCCCGAAAGGCGAAGCGAACGGCCAATGCATTACCGGCTTCAGCATTCCCGAGCACAAGAAGGGCAGTCTCAGCGCCGAAGAGTACGACCAAGTGGCCCGAGATCTCACCACCTTTTTGGCCTATGTCGGCGAGCCGGCTGCCTCCAAGCGCGAATCCATCGGCGTTTGGGCGGTTCTGTTCCTGGCTTTGTTCACGTTACTGGCCTATTTCCTGAAACAGGAATACTGGCGCGACGTGCACTAAGTCTTTGCAATGCTTGGAAAAAAGGCCGCTTAGCGGCCTTTTTTCATGAAAGGCTTGCAAAAATCCCTGAAATTAGCGATGTTAGGGAAATTGGATAATTCATCTTTCGTTCACACAGCAGGTACAGGCATGGCAACAAGCCCGCGTTCACGTAATACCCTGACATTGTATTCCGCTAAAAATTGCGTGGTTTGCCATAAAGTCCGCCTGGTGCTGGCCGCGAAAGGCATCACTTATGATCTGATTCCGGTAGACACCACCAATCCACCGGAAGATCTGTTGCTGTTGGCGCCGCATTATCACTCCGTGCCAACGCTGGTCGAGCGTGATACCGCCATTTACATCTCCAATGTCATTGCCGAATACCTGGATGAACGTTATCCGCATCCAGCATTAATGCCGGCCGAGCCGATTTTCCGTGCCATGCACCGTATTGCCATCCGGCAGGTAGAGCAGGATTGGGTGCCGCAGGTGCAGGCAATTCAAGCCAATGCCAAGAATGCCGATGCCGCGCGTAAACGCTTGAAAGAACTGATCCTTGAATCGCTGCCGTTCTTCAAAAGCAATAAGTTCTTTTTCGGAAGCGAAATGAGTCTGGTCGACTGCGCGATTACACCCATTATCTGGCGCTTGCCGGCTTTGGGTGTGCAATTGCCGAAAGATGCCAAGTGTGTGGAAGATTACGGCTTACGCATTTTCCGTAATCCGGCGTTCACCCGCAGCATGACCGCGGAGGAAAAATCCCTTCGTGATTTGGCGCTGGCCTGATGCCGGATTTGCCGGCAATGACATCAAATCGCCCGTATCTGTTACGGGCGCTGTATGAGTGGATAAACGACAACAACCTGACTCCCTACATACTGGTGGATGCCCAACAGCCCGATGTCCAGGTTCCGGCCTCGGCCATCAAAGACGGCAAAGTGGTTTTGAATATCGCCATGCGTGCCGTGGAAGCCTTGGATCTGGGCAACGAAGCCTTGAGTTTTCAGGCCCGTTTTTCCGGGGTCAGTCAGTATCTGTATGTGCCGGTATCGGCCATCATCGCCATTTATGCCCACGAAACCGGCCAAGGCATGATGTTGCCACCGGACGAAGCACCATTGCAGGGCGAAGACACCGAGAGCGAAGACGTTTCTGCAGAAACCGATGACAGCTCCGACGAAGGTCCGAAACCGCCCGGACCAAACAAGGGCGGGCATTTGCGCGTCGTTAAATAGCGCGCTTTGGCACCGGCTCTATCCACGACACCGCCTTGCGCCCAAGTAAAGTGATACTGGCCACATGGCGGTCATCGCCGTCATGCGAATATTCGAATTGGTAGGTACGTTTGAAGCACAGGCGCCCGTTGTCGTCGCGCTGCCAGCCAAGCTTTACCTGATGCACGCTCTGATCCAGCCATTGCACGCCGGCACGCAGGCACAATTGCCGGCCGAATGCACCGGCTTGCTCTGCGGCCGCACGACTGGATGTCCAGAACAGGGCCAGCGGAAACGCAATCAGCAAAAATACCAGTGCGGTAGTCATGTGCTTGCCGGTGTGCCAAGTCGCATGG
>JAHEBG010000174.1 GCA_024642445.1 Gammaproteobacteria bacterium
TCGTCATCAAAGGCCGGCAAACCCATGGCTCGCGGCCATGGGGCGGCGTTGATCCGATTGTTGCCGCGGCGGAAGTGATTACCAGTGCCCAGAGCATTGTTTCCCGGCGCCAGAACCTCACAAAGCAGCCGCTGGTGGTCAGCTTTGGTGCCATCAAAGGCGGCATCCGCTACAACATCATCCCCGATTCGGTGGAGTTGATTGGCACCATCCGCACCTTCGACAACGACATGCGTGCGCAGGTGTTCAAGGATCTGGCCAATGTTGCCGAACATGTTGCGGCGGCACACGGCGCTACCGCTATTAGCAAGATTCCCGACACCGATGGCAATCCGGTGATGAGAAACGATCCGGTCCTGACCGCGCGCTTTGCCGAAAGCCTTAAAAAAGTACAAGGTGCGGATGTGGTCAGCATGGATCTGGTGACCGGCGCCGAAGATTTCGCCTACTTTGCCAATGAAGTGCCGGCTTTCTATTTTTTCGTAGGCGCTACGCCAAAAGGCCAGGATGCCGCAACCGCGGCAAGCAACCACTCGCCGCAATTTTTTCTGGATGAGTCGGCGCTGCCACTGGGAACGCGTGCATTGCTGCAGATCAGTCTCGATTATTTGAACGGGTCCCGGTAATGTCTTCATTTGGCGCACTTGGCAAATCAACAGACTACCCCAGTACGTACGATCCATGCCTGTTGTTCGCCATCCCAAGGCAGGAGGCGCGTTCACAATTGGGATTGACTGCGCCGCTGCCATTCACCGGGCAAGACATATGGAATGCCTACGAGCTGAGCTGGCTGGATAAAGACGGGCGTCCGCGTTGCGGCCTGGCCGAATTCATCGTGCCGGCGGACAGTCCGTGCATCATCGAGTCGAAAAGCTTCAAGCTGTACCTCAACAGTTTCAATCAAACCCGTATCGGTGACAGTGAGCGCTTGCGTCAGATGCTGGTGCGCGATCTCTCCGCAGCCTGCGGCAGCGCAATCAATGCCACCTTGCTGCCGGCCAATGCCAGCCACGGCTTTCCGGTGGAAATGCTGACCGGCGAAGTCATCGATGATCTGGAGGCCGACATCAATTATTACGGGCCGCCCGAGCCGTTGTACTTGACGATAAGTGAAGAAACGCAGGTGGGAGAAACCTTGGTCAGCCATATCTTCCGTTCCAACTGTCCGGTTACCAATCAGCCGGATTGGGCCAGTATCCAGATCCGGTATATCGGTCGTCGAATGGACCGTGAAGGCTTATTGCGTTATTTGGTGTCATACCGAACCCATAACGGCTTTCATGAAAACTGTATCGAGCACATTTTCGCCGATATCCTGCGCCAATGCCGGCCGCTGCAACTCTCGGTGTACGGCCGCTTCACACGCCGCGGTGGCCTCGATATCAACCCCTACCGCTGTACCGAAGGTATGGGTATGCCCGGCAATATCCGCTTAATTCGGCAATAGATTATGCGTCGTCAGACGCGCGTGACTTTGCCGAATTCAGGTGTCTGCTTACGCGCAGGGGATGCAAAGTGTCTATATCGGACGGCGTAGTTTTGGCGGCACGGATCAAGGCATCGGTTGCGGCGTGCTTGCCCGCCTCGAAGCCACACCAGGCGTTGCGGCCTCCGTGTTTTGCCACATACAGGCCGGTATCGGCCAGCGCCAGTGTTTCCTGCCAGCTCAGTGCGTCCGGGCGATCGGCAAAGAAGGGGTATGCAGCAAAGCCGGTGGAGCAGGCTATGTCTATTTCCAATCCGTTTTCCAAAACAAAAGGCGTGTTGTTGATGGCATCACGAATGCGTTCTGCCAGATCGGCAGACATCGATCGCGAAGTGCTGCGGGCCACGCCCAAAAATTCCTCGCCGCCCCATCGGATGAGATAATCGGTAGTGCGGAATACCTGTTGCAGACGGTTCCGCATTTCGATCAATACCGCATCGCCGGCGGCATGGCCCCAAAGATCGTTCACGGCCTTGAAATGGTCGACATCGATGAGATAGAAAACCACATCGGCATTGTCTATGCTACGCCCGTCACCGCTACGGTACCGGCGCAGCGCCAAAGCGGCATCATTGTCAATATGCTGGGTAAAGAAGCGTCGGTTGTGCAGGCCGGTTAATGGGTCTGTCAGGCTAGCCTGTTCAATGGCCTGCGATTGCAATAACAACTGTTTGTTGGCTGTTTCCAGGGCCGCGGTGCGCTCTTGAACCTTGCGGGCCAGCGCCAGTTCACGATTACGGTAATGGCGTGTTCGCCAATGGATGACCAAACCTACCAAGGTGGCTAAAAACAGCGCCAAAGCAAAACGAAAAGGCGTGCTTTGGTACCAAGCAGGCAAAACCTGCATTGCGATCTCAAGGCCTGGGGCATGCCAAAGCACACCGTCGTGTGAATACTGAATCTGCAGCCCATAGTCGCCGGGCGGCAGCCCGGTGAATTCGATTAAACGGCGTTTGGCGCTGGTCTTGCGCCATTCATCATCGTATCCAAGTAATCGATAGCGGTAATGCAGCCGGCTTGCTGCCAGAAAATCCAGTGCCGCAAATTCAAAGCTCATTCTCTTAAACGCAGGGTCGATACTGATGGTCTGTTTTCCGGAGGCTTCTTTTTTTAATCGCAACAAGCCAGGATTCGCCTTGCCGGATCCGGCGCCGTCAATCGCAGTAATAACCAAAGGCGCTTGGAAGCGTGGTGCCTGCCAACGCGAGGGATTGATGACGGTGACGCCATTTCCTCCCGAAAACAACAATTCGCCACTGCCATTGCTGACGCTGGCCTCATAGGGCCCGGCAGCAGCGCCCTCGGTGGGCAGTATGGCAGTAGCCACGCCGGTTTTCTGATCGAAAACAGCCAAGCCGCGGTTGGTGCCTACCCAGATTCGGTTCTGCGCATCATGTTGGATAGAGCTAGCGAGATTGCTGGGCAGGCCTTTGCTCTCATCAATGATTTGCCACACGCGTCCTTGTTTTATGCCTTCGGCAGAGTTCATGAACATGCCGCTAGCATAGGTTCCAACAAAAATCGTTCCAACGGCATCCCTGTGCAGAGCATTGATGTATTGGTTTTTCAAAGGGCTATCAGTAATGCGGGTTACCCGGTAGGTTCCAGGGGTTACACGATCCAGAAGCAACAGCCCTTTCCACGTGCCAACCCACATTCGGTTGCCATCGACCAACAACGCGTTGACGCTGGTGTCACCTTTGATATCTTTCAGCACATTGGCCGATTTGCCATCTTTCGTCCACCACAGTCCGTCTATCGATCCGAGCCATAGGCGATCGTCGAAGCGGGCAAAAACGCCGGGAAATTGATTTGATTTGCGGCCGGGCACACTAAAGTTTTCGGCATTCTGCGCAGACAAGTCAAAATCAAGGGTACGCCAGACACTGCTGGCCAAAACCCTATCGCCATCCATATAAATGGATTCTATCGGATCTTCCGGCATTCTCAGTGCACCGATAGAACTGCCGTTTGGCATATGCTTTATCAAGCCTTTGATCGGATGGATGATATCGATGCCTTGGTTGCCGCTTCCCAACCAAACATTTTCGTTCGGCATTACCGCCATCGAGTAAATCAAGGGGTCGGCGATGCCGGTTTTGGCATCCCCGCCAGGCAAATGCTGTATGGCGGTCTGTGCCGCGTTATACATATTGGCGCCAAGGCGGCTACCTATCCAGAGAATACCTTGGCGGTCTTGATAAAAGCTCCAGATATCGTTGTCGAGCAAATTGGTTTTTTGTAGGCGCTGTTGCTGTATGAGTTTACTGCTGCCGCTGTTGACGTTGTATTCAATAATTCCTTTGCCGTAGGTTCCGAACCACACAATGCCCGGCCGTATTTCAAGAATGGCTAAAACCCACACATCCTGGTCACTGAACTGAGGCAGTTTGATTTGCTGTGCTTGCGCCTTAGGCCGATAGGCATAAACACCCGATTT
>JAHEBG010000175.1 GCA_024642445.1 Gammaproteobacteria bacterium
CCGATGCTTCCGCAGAGCGCATAAGCAGCAAAATTTCCGACAAAATTGAAAGCAACATTAATACAGCCAAAACCGAGTTTGAAAAAGAACGCAAAGATATCGAAGTTCGACTCATGGATGGAAAGCAGGCTTTAATCAGCGCCAATGGCGATCTAAAAATTGCCGGGCAACAAATCGAACTGAGTCAGGCACAGCGTGAACTGACGCTCAAGTACTACAACGCCATGCGCGAAATGGCCATGCAGGGCATGGAAATCGGCAAGGAAAGCGCGAAATTGGCTACGGCGGCCATTGGCAGCGCCATAGAGGGCGCGTTCAATGGCGCAACCGAGAAATCAATTGAAGCTGAGCTCGAAGCTAAATCGGGATCCATCAAAGCAGCGGCTGATCGGCTTTGCCAAACGGCTCTTACGTTGCAAGGAATCCAACAAAAACTCAGCGCCGAATTGCCCGTCTTCAATGCCGAGCCGATTGAAGTTAATCAGAACAAGGACGGATGCCGGGTAACCGGCGCCAATATCGACAGCACTGTGCATACGAAGGATATACCTGAGCCTCCAGAAGTCCCTGAAGCGCCCAAAGCACCCGAACCGCCGGCGATTTAATGCCGACCTTCTATTATCATCCGTTACGCACAAGCTTGGCCGGATCCAATATCGCTTTAAGCTCATCCCTGCTCAAATCGGTCATTTCGCATGCCACATCTAGAATTGATCGGTTTTCGGCATAGGCCTTCTTGGCAATCTTGGCAGCCTGCTCATACCCGATAATGGGATTTAAAGCGGTCACCAATATTGGATTGCGCAGCAACGCTTCTTGCATCTTGGAACCATTGAAAGTTACGCCCGCCATCGCCTTATCGGCGAGGTGGTTGCAGGCTTCGGTCAGCAAATTCAAGCTTTGCAGGCTGTTGTAGGCAATAACCGGCAGCATGGTGTTGAGTTGAAAACTGCCACTTTGCCCGGCCACGGTTACCGTGATGTGGTTGCCCATTACCTGGGCACAAACCATGGCGACGGCCTCAGCAATGACCGGATTGACTTTGCCAGGCATGATTGAACTTCCCGGCTGAAGTGCCGGCAATTGCAGCTCTGCCAAACCGGTCAATGGCCCGGAATTCATCCAGCGCAGATCGTTGGCTATTTTCATCAGGGTTACCGCCAGGGCATTGCACTGGCCGGACAATTCCACCATGTGATCCTGCCCCGCCATCGACTCGAAGGCATTGCCAGCGGGCAGACAACGCACGCCGATTGCTTTCGATAACGCTCTGCAAGCCATCTGTGCGGCCTTCGGATCGGCGTTGACACCCGTGCCCACGGCTGTGCCACCCAAAGGCAGGGCTTGCAGGCGCTTGCCGGTATCTTGTAAGCGGTCAATGCCCGAACCCAGCTGTGCCGACCAAGCCAACCATTCCTGCTCCACCGTTACCGGCATGGCATCCATCAAATGGGTTCTGCCGGTTTTGACCATGCGCCGTCCCTTCCTCGCAGTTTTCTGCACGGCGCGTTGAAGATTTTTTATGGCCGGCAACAGCCGATGCTTCAAAACTCCGGCCGAAGCCAGCATGCTGGCACTGGGAACGACATCATTAGAGCTTTGCCCGTAATTGACATCATTATTTGGGTGCACCTGCAATTGGGATTGAAGCTTGACTGCAGCGGCAATCACTTCGTTGAGGTTCATGTTACTGGAGGTTGCGGAGCCGGTTTGAAAAACATCTACAGGAAACTGGTCGGCATATTCACCTGCGGCGATTGCTCTAGCCGCCTTGGCAATAGCGCGCGCCTTAGTTTTGGGTAAATGCCCAAGGTTGGCGTTGGCTTCTGCCAGTGCGGCCTTGATCTGCGCCATGGCTGCGATAAATTCGGCCGGCATACGCAAGCCGGAGATCCTGAAATTTTCAACGGCGCGCTGGGTCTGTGCACCGTACATGGCCTCTACCGGGACCAGCAGTTCACCGAAGCCGTCCTTTTCCAACCGGAATTTCAGGGTCATACGCCGCCTCCTAAAGCAGGGTGTATTCGATGATAGCGCCTTTTCACGGTACAATTGACAATCAATCCGGGCTCAATACCCGGCCATACCGGCGCTCTGCGTTCCTCAATGCGAAATAACCCATGACCGAACATACCCTGCTTGCCCTTTCTCCTACCGATGGCCGCTACGCCGCCAAAGTCGATGCGCTTCGGCCCGTTTTTTCCGAATACGGCCTGATCAAAGCCCGTGTTCATGTCGAAATCGAATGGTTGATTGCTTTGGCTGATGAGAAAGGCATAAAAGAATTGCCGGCATTCACGGCCGAGCAATCCGCTTTTCTGCGCGCAATAGCAAAGGATTTCAGCCTGGCCCAGGCCGAACGCGTGAAAGCCATCGAGCGCACCACCAATCACGATGTCAAGGCCGTTGAGTACTTTATCAAAGAGCAATTGCAAAGCCGTGAAGACCTGGCGCAAGCCAAGGAATTCACGCATTTTGCTTGCACTTCAGAAGACATCAATAATCTAAGCTATAGCCTAATGTTGAAACAAGGCCGCGATAGTGCCTTGCTGCCTGCAATGCGCCGGCTTCAGGATGCTCTGCACACCCTCAGCCTTGGCAATGCCGCACAACCGATGCTTTCGCGCACCCATGGCCAGACCGCTTCGCCGACCACGCTTGGCAAGGAAGTGGCCAACGTTCTGGCACGCCTTAACCGGCAGGTCCAGCAACTGGGCGCCATCAGCATGCTCGGTAAAATCAACGGCGCTGTGGGTAATTACAATGCCCATGCCGTGGCCTACCCTGAAGTGGATTGGCCTGTTTTCGCCGAACGCTTCGTGCGTTCCTTGGGCCTGGAGTTCAATCCTTACACCACCCAAATCGAGCCGCACGATGGCATCGCCGAACTGTGCGATGTCATGCGCCGCATCAACATCATCGGTATCGATCTTTGCCGGGATATCTGGGGCTATATTTCCCTGGGCTATTTCAAACAGCAACTCAAGGCCGGCGAAGTGGGTTCCTCGACCATGCCACATAAGGTCAACCCCATAGATTTCGAAAACGCCGAAGGCAACTTCGGTATAGCTAATAGCCTGCTCGGCCATTTTGCGGAAAAACTGCCCATCAGCCGCTGGCAAAGGGATTTAACCGATTCGACCGTGCTTCGCGCTTTGGGTACGGGCTTCGGACACACCCTAATCGCTTGTGATTCTCTGTTGAAGGGTCTTGGCAAATTGGAAACCAACCCGCAACGCCTTCAGGAAGATCTCGACAATGCCTGGGAAGTGTTGGCAGAGCCGGTGCAGACCGTAATGCGCCGCTATGGCCTGCCCAATCCTTACGAGCAGCTCAAAGCGTTAACGCGCGGCCATGGCATCAGCCAGGAGAGCATGCAGGCGTTCATCAACAGCCTCGAGCTCCCGCCCGAAGCAAAACAACGGCTGTTGGCTCTGAGCCCAGCCAGCTATACGGGCTTGGCTGAAACACTGGCGAAAACCATCGAAAAGGCCTGAAACCCATGCAAGTGACTGCCAGCAACGAACACTTTCTCGGCATGCCGGTGCAGGAATTTCTTGAGGAATACTGGCAAAAAAAACCCTTGCTGATACGGCAGGCATTTCCCGGCTTTACGCCGCCCTTGAGCCCTGAAGATCTGGCCGGTCTGGCCTGCGAACAGGGCCCGTTGTCGCGCTTGGTGACCTATCAACGCAAAAAAGACCAGTGGCATCTGCGAACCGGTCCTTTCGATGAAGACGAATTTCCCGAGCTAGGCCGGCACGATTGGACCCTACTTATTCAGGATATGGACAAATGGGATGCTGACGTGGCTGAACTGTTGCGTCCGTTTGCCTTTCTGCCGCGCTGGCGCATAGACGATGTCATGATCAGCTTCGCGGTCGAAGGCGGCTCGGTTGGCCCGCACAT
>JAHEBG010000176.1 GCA_024642445.1 Gammaproteobacteria bacterium
AGTTCGGCTACAGAAGCCATTAAAGAGCGTTTACTGCGGTCGCGATCACCGCCGCATCCGAACAGACAGATCAAACGGCCTTGGCTATGCCCGCGCAGGGTTTTTAATGCCTGCTCCAAAGCATCCGGTGTGTGTGCATAATCCACCACCACCAAGGGCTTGCCTTGAATACCGCCCAAGCGGTGCATCCGACCGTCCACCGGCTGCAATGCACCCAGCACTTCGGCAACCTCGGGGAGCGGCAGACCTTCGGCCAGCAAGACCCCTGCAACAGCCAGCAGATTATCGACATTGAACCGGCCCAGTAACGGTGATGATACTTTTACCTGTTGTTGCTGATAGCTGAGCGTGAACTGCATTCCCGGCAGCCCAAGAATGGGTTCCAAAGCGCACAGATCGGCGGATGCTGCGCAGGATGACGTACGGATGACCGCCACATTCTTATCGATGACCCCCAGCAATGTTTTGCCGTAGGCATCGTCCACGTTGATTACGGCATGCTTCAATTCCGGCCACTGGAATAAACGCGCTTTCGCCGCGTAATAGTTCGCCATGCTGCCGTGATAATCCAAATGGTCCAATGTAAGATTGCTGAACACTGCAGTATCGAAGGCTACCTCGGCAACGCGCCCTTGATCCAAGGCATGCGAGGATACCTCCATGGCTACCGCAACGGCTCCAGCATCACGCATGTCAGCCAATGCACGGTGTACGGCCACCACATCCGGCGTAGTTCGCTCGCCTGCTTTCAATTTTCCGTAAAGACCCACGCCCAAGGTGCCGATGGTCCCAGTGCTTTTACCAAGGTGCGTCATCGCTTGGGCAATCATCTGTACCGTGGATGTCTTGCCGTTGGTGCCGGTCACTCCGATCATCCGCAACGCCTTAGAAGGGTTGTCGAAAAATCGGTTGGCAATTGTTGCCTGCATTGTCTGCAAGCCTGGAACGGCGATGGCATTTTCGGGAATATCCGTCGAACCCGGTACCGGCGTGCCATACAAAACCACTGAAGCCAGGGCCGCATGCGCCGGAGACAAATAGCTGAGGCCGTGTGCGCTTAAGCCTTGCAGGGCCAAAAAAGCATCACCTTGTTGCAACTGACGGGAGTCTACACACAAGCCCGTAACCTCTACTTTGGACAGCCCTGAAACGTCAAAAAGGCCCTCGGCCAAAGCTTGCAAAGTCATCGTCCGGGTCATGGCATCACCCCGGTATCGGGTGGAATATCGTCTTCTGGCACGAGTGCCGGCAGCGGCGCTTGTACCGGTGGTTTTTTATCGGCATACCATTGGCCAATGTTGTCCGGTGGCACATCCATCAAACGCAAGGCGCCGTCCATCACATGATGGAACACCGGCGCCGATACCAATCCACCGTAATAGGACGAGCCACTGGGCTCATGCACCACCACTACCATTGAAAACCGCGGATGCTCGACCGGCACCACGCCGGCGAACAGCGAGATATAGCGTTTTTCATAACCGCCGGCAACAGCCCGACGGGACGTGCCGGTTTTACCGGCAACCCGATAGCCTTTGATTGCGGCTTGTATGGCGGTACCTTCTGGACTGATAACACCTTCCATCATGCCAATTACGCTTTCTGCCGTTTCAGGCTTGATCGCCTGTCGGCGGTGGGTCTGCCCACCCTTGATAAACGTCGGGCTGACCAGCTCACCATGATTGGCCAATGCCGCATAGGCTTGGGCAATCTGCAGCGGGGTTACCGACAGACCATAGCCGTAAGAAATTGTGGCTTTTTCTACCGGGCCCCAACGATTGGGCGCGGACAGAACCGCCGAGGACTCGCCCGGAAATCCGGATTCGGTTTTTTCACCAAAACCGAATCGGCTGAGTACCGTGTAGAAATGCTGGTTGCTCATGGTGGCGGCCAGCTTGGCCGCGCCGATATTCGACGATTTGACCAACAGACGGCGCAACGTCACCGGGCCGTAATCGTGAACATCGGACACATAGCGATTGGCGACTTTGTATTTGCCCGGACCGGTTGGAATGATGATATCCGGATCAATACCGTTTTCCAGGGCGGCAGCCACGGTAAACGGCTTCATGGTAGAACCGGGCTCCAGTACATCGGTCACGGCCGCATTGCGGCGCCGGCCCGGAGAAATGCTGAGCCGTGAATTGGGATTGTAGGACGGGTAGTTGACCATCGCCAGCACTTCGCCGGTGTTCACATCCAATACCACGGCCGATCCGGCGCGCGCTTTATTTTGGATGATGGTTTTTTTCAGCTCGCTGTAGGCCAGATATTGGATACGGCGGTCAATGGACAATGTCAGGTCCTTGCCATTTTCCGCAGGCTGAATCAAATCCACTTTTTCAACGATACGGCCACGACGGTCGCGGATGATTTTCTGTTTGCCCGGGGTGCCGGTAAGCCAGTCGTCAAAGGCACGCTCCATCCCTTCCACGCCATGCTCATCCAGATTGGTGGTTCCTATGATCTGGGCCATCACCTCGCGGTGCGGGTAAAAACGGCGGAATTCGCGGCTGCTGTAAACCCCGGGTATATCATGGTCGAGTATCGCTTTGGCATCATCCGGATTCATGTGTCGGCGCAGATACATGAACTGCTTGTCTTTCCTCTGCGCCAAACGCGCGGTCAGTTCGTCAACCGGCAACTGGAGCAGATCGGCCAACTCAGGTATGCGCTTGGCGTCCACCAACAGCTCCTGCGGATTGACCCATACCGACTCAACCGGACTTGACACTGCCAACGGCTCACCGTTGCGATCGGTAATCATGCCGCGGGTGGTGGCAATGGTCACTTCCCGTAAAAAACGCTCGTTGCCGGCGCTCTGGTAAAAGTCTTCGGTTATTAACTGCATGTAGGCGGCACGCGCCACTACTGCCGTAGTGCACAGCAATAAAATGCTGACTATCCAGACCAGTCGAACACGGGGTTGGCTATTGCGCGAGGGCATTCTCATGGTTGCACCACCGTGGTTTCGGTTTCCAGCGGAAAATGCATATCCAGTTTCTGCGTAGCAATGCCTACGATGCGGTTGGTTTCAGACACCGTCGCCTGCTCCGTCTGCAGACGGCGGAATTCGACATTGAATTCATCGCGCTGCTTCTGCAGCTTGCTCAGCTCCACATAGGCCTGGCGATGCGAGTGCCGTGAAAACACCACAGCAATGGCGCTGGTAAGTACCGCCAGCAACAGCGCCGCCAACAGGAACAGGCGCGGACTCATGCCACGCTCCCGATGACCAAGGGCGTGATTTTTTCGGCAACACGCAGCACGGCGCTGCGTGCGCGCGGGTTGTCATGCAATTCTTCCGGGCCTGCTTTGACCGCACCTACGATGTCTTTCAGGCTGGCGGTAAAGTCCGGCACATCCG
The DNA here is from genome assembly GCA_024642445.1 of Gammaproteobacteria bacterium. Taxonomy (GTDB): domain Bacteria; phylum Pseudomonadota; class Gammaproteobacteria; order Xanthomonadales; family Xanthomonadaceae; genus Arenimonas. The sequence continues at coordinate 3,368 of JAHEBG010000176.1, forward strand.
GACGACGGCGGTTTCCTGCCGGCGCTTTGGCATGGCGCGCAATGAACTGTTTGACGATACGGTCTTCCAGCGAATGGAAGCTGATCACCGCCATGCGGCCACCCGGCTTGAGCACGTCATGTGCGGCCTGCAGGCCGATCTCCAGATCGCTCAACTCTTGATTGATGAAGATACGAATCGCCTGAAAACTGCGGGTAGCTGGATGGGTTTTCCCATCGCCACGACCGACAATGCCTGCGATGCATTCGGCCAAAGCCGCGGTACGGGTAAACGGCGCCTCTTTGCGTTTCGCCACCAGTATTCGGGCAATTTTCCGGCTTAATTTTTCTTCGCCATAGGTCCACAACACATCGGCGATTTCATGCTCACTGGCTTTGTTGAGCCAGACTGCCGCGCTTTCGCCACGCGAGGTATCCATGCGCATGTCCAGCGGACCATCGAGGCGAAAACTGAAGCCGCGCTCGGCAACATCCAATTGCGGCGAGGAAACCCCGAGATCAAGCAAAATTCCGTCCAGACCCTGCAGCGTTTCCGACCA
>JAHEBG010000177.1 GCA_024642445.1 Gammaproteobacteria bacterium
CACCGCTGCAGGGCCGTACAAGGCCAACTAGATAGACTTTTCCAACAAACCTTCGCCACCGCCAAACAGGTTCGGACGGAAACCCAAATTGGCTCTCACCCGGTTTCGGTGGCTTATGCCAGCGTTAAATTGGCACGGCAACTGTTCAGCCAACTGGATCAGTCCTGCGTGATGTTGATTGGTGCCGGCGAAACCGTAGAGCTGGTCGCCCAGCATCTGGATAATGCCAAGGTCAAGCGCCTGTTGATCGCCAATAGGACCGTGAGCCGCGCGCAGGCTCTGGCCAGCCAGCATTCCGGCTATGCGCTGCCCCTTTCCGATGTTGCGCGGCACCTGGCCGATGCCGACATCATCATCAGCGCCACCGCCAGCCCTGACACGATTGTCTCGAAAGCAGACGCCGAAGCGGCGTTGCGCCAGCGCAAACATCGTCCGATGCTGTTCATTGATTTGGCGGTTCCACGTGATATCGATTCCACCGTTTCGAGCCTGGATGACGTGTATCTCTATACCGTCGACGATCTGAACCATGTGCTAGAGGAAAGCCGGAGTTTCCGCCAACAGGCCGCCCGAAGTGCCGAAGATCTGATAGCCCTGCATGCGGAGCATTTCTTTTCCGAACTGCGCGCGCTTGAGCATCAAAGTGGTGTACTGAAATTACGTCAACAGGTGCATCAGCTGCGAAATGCACAGTTGGAAAAAGCCCGGCAGTCTCTGGCCCGCGGTGAAGACCCGGTTGAAGTACTCGAGCTCTTGGCAAATCAATTGAGCAATAAATTCCTGCATGGCCCAACCAGCGTATTGAAACAGGCCGCGCTGGACGGCAATATCGAGCTCTTCAGGGCCGCAGAACAGTTATTCCAGACAGACACCGATGCTGAGTCCTAATCTGATTCGTAAGCTCGAAACGCTGTCCGAACGCCACGAAGAAGTGGGGCGCCTGCTGTCAGAGCCTGCAATCATCGCCAACAATACCCGGTTCCGTGAACTTTCCCAGGAGTATTCGCAGCTGGATGCCCTGTCCGCAGGGCTGGCCACCTACCAAAAGGCCCAGCGTGATGTGCTAGAAGCCCAAGACTGGCGCAATGACCCAGAGATGCGTGCACTGGCCGAGGAAGAGCTGCCTAAACTTAAACTAGCACTCGATGACCTGGAACACCGTCTGGGCTTGATGCTGATTCCGGCTGACAGCCGTGATGATGCCAATTTATTCCTTGAAATACGTGCAGGCACCGGTGGCGATGAAGCCGCGATTTTTGCCGGCGACCTGTTCAGGATGTATGCCCGTTTCGCCGAAAAAAACCGCTGGCCGCTGGAAATCCTGTCGGCCAATCCCGGTGAACACGGCGGCTATAGGGAAATCATTGCCCGAATAGAAGGCAAAGGGGCTTTTTCCAAGTTCAAATTCGAATCCGGAACCCACCGCGTACAGCGCGTTCCTGACACCGAAACCCAAGGCCGTATTCACACTTCGGCCGCAACTGTGGCAATTCTGCCGGAAATGGACGAAATCGTTGAGATGGATATTCCTCCGGGTGATATCAAAACCGATACCTTCCGCGCCTCGGGCGCCGGTGGCCAGCACGTCAATAAAACCGACTCCGCCATTCGCATTACCCACCTGCCCACCGGCATCGTGGTGGAATGTCAGGATGAACGCAGCCAACACAAGAACCGCGCCAGAGCCATGAGCCTTTTGAAGGCACGCTTACTTGATGATCAGCGCAATAAACAACAGGCGGAGCAGGCACATGAACGGCGCCTGCAAGTGGGCAGTGGCGACCGCAGCCAACGCATCCGCACCTACAACTTTCCGCAGGGCCGGATCACCGATCACCGTGTGGAGGGCCTTACCCTGTACCGCCTGCCCGAAATCATCGCCGGCGATCTGGATGACCTGATTGAACGTCTGATTCAGGAAAACCAGGCCGATGAATTGAAAATACTGACAGAGAACAGCCTTTGATTTCTGTATTTGAATGCCAACGCTAGGCCATGTACTCTGATGGTAAGCCGTAAACTCACCCTGTAACGTCTGGAGCATTGCCTTGGCAAAAATCAGCAAGTCGGACTATACCAAAGAGCTGACCAAACTTCAGTTGGAGTTGAACCGCATTTCGCACTGGGTACAGCACCACAACAAACGCGTTCTGGTTCTGGTTGAGGGCCGCGATACCGCTGGAAAGGGCGGTGTTATCTCAGCACTGATGGCGCATATGAATAGCCGAAAATGCCGTGCCGTGGCCTTGGGAAAACCCACGGAAACCGAAGCAGGCCAATGGTATTTCCAACGCTATCTGGCACATCTGCCCTGTGCCGGAGAATTCGTGTTCTTCGATCGCAGTTGGTACAACCGTGCCGGCGTCGAAAAAATCATGGGCTTCTGCACCGAGGCCCAGTACCGGCAATTCCTGCAACAGGTTCCTCGTCTTGAAGATCTTCTGGTTGACGACGGCATTTTGCTGTTCAAGTATTGGCTTAGTGTTGACCAGGAAAAGCAGGAGGAACGTTTCAAGGAGCGTTTCGATGACCCGCTGAAACAGTGGAAACTGTCGCCGATTGATTTGAAATCCCGGGAAAAGTACCAGGAATATACCGATGCCCGCGATGCCATGTTCTCTGTCACCCATCGCAAGAAGACACCCTGGACGGTCATCAATTTCAACAGCCAGAAAATCGGCCGTCTTGACCTCATCCGCCACTTCATCGAATCATTCCCCAAAGAGGTCATCGCAAGCGAGCAGGAACCGATGCCCGCGCTGAAGGGCAAACTACGAAAAGAACGGTTCGCTGCTCTGCCGAAGCCGATTAAGTCTTATTACGGCTGAATGGTATGGCACAGACATCGCACGAACAGAATCTTATAAGGCAAGCCATAGCTGCGATTCAGGGCAATGACTTCAGGCATGCCATTGAACTGCTGAAGCAGTCGGGGCAGCCCGATGACCTGTCGGAACAGGCGCAGCTTCTGAAGGCTCAGTGCCACCATGCCCTGGGTGAATACAATACCGCCGCTGAAGGCTTGTTGGCCCTGATTGCCTTGGCACCTGAAACCGCGTTCTACCACCACAGTTTGGCCCTGGTATACAACGACTGCAGCATGCCGAAATTGGCGCGTGAATATGCCCTTAGGGCGGCTGCAACGGCACCGGAACAGGCGGAAATCTGGGTGCAGTTGTCGTTAGCGGAAAAGGCCTTGGGAAATGCCAAGGAAGCCTATGCCGCCGCCGACAAAGCGGTCGTCCTGTCGAATGGCAGCCAGGACTCCCTTAAGGCGCGCGCTTACGCCGCATTGCTGCTGCATGATGTTGTCACCGCCGGTAACGATTTCAATCGGCGCATGCGCAATGCTTTCGCACCTGAACTAAAAGACTCGCATCGCAGCGAATTTATCCACACCACCGCGGCAAAACTCAAACACGATGCCGAGCAATACGCCTACCTTTACCAATCGGGTCACGGCGATGCCTTTCAGAGCCTGGCTGAAAGACATAGTGAATTGCTATCCGAGTTGCCACCCGACCTTGCCACCGATCAGATAATCACACTTAATCAAAGCTCTGTGCGCGCATTCGAGGGCAGCTACAATCGGCTGCACCATTTTATCGATGCGCCCCGCATCGCAGGAAGCGCCATCCGCACCGAACGGGATTTCAAAGCCATAGAAGCCGATTATCGAGAACGCCAACCCGGCATTACCTGGATTGACGATTTTCTTCAGCCCCAGACATTGAAAGCCCTCCGCGACTACTGTCTTGAAAATACCTTTTGGTTCGATTTCCATCATCCCAACGGGTATCTTGGCGCATTAATGGAGAACGGCTTTGCCGCTCCCCTGCTGTTTCAAATAGCCGAAGAGCTGCGTGAAAA
>JAHEBG010000178.1 GCA_024642445.1 Gammaproteobacteria bacterium
ACTGGGCCAACTCAGATTGCGGGCCAATCCAGATGACATTGCCGTCACGGCGTTTGTCTAGACCTTTGGCGCGCAAAATGATTTCCAAGGCCTGATCCCAAGGCACATTGACCAGCCGCAAGGTAACGTTGCCACCAACAGAATCGGAGGCGACCACATTGAGGTTGGATTCATCGGCAATCAATTGCAAGACTGTGCGTACCGGCACATCCTGGAAATTGAAGGTCACCGGGCGGCCACCGTAGGCGCTGGATTTGCTACCGGCAACTGCACCGGTATTGGCGCGACTTGCGGTTGTGTTCGAGGCCACCTGTACTTTGGGGCTGATTTCCACCACATACTCATTGCCGGTTTGATAGGCCATCATGTCGGATTTGCCTTTGGTGTTCAGCACCAAACGCGTTTTCCCACCGACCGATCGGGCATCGATGTTCAACACCGGCGTAGCATAACCGGCCACATCCATCTTACGGCGCAGATCAGCAGGCAGCGTGGCATTATCGATATCCACCACTACCTCGGTGCCCGATTCCTTCAGTTGTGTAGCAGCGCCGGTTCCGTCAAATTTAACGACCAGTTGGCCACTGCCATTTTCACCGCGCTTGAAATCAATGCCGGAAACCGCAACCGCATTAGCGGCGCTGGCGCTGGCATCGATGGTCAACACCAGGTTATTGCCGTTGGATTGGGTTCGGTATTGGGCATTTTTGGCCAGCTCCACCACCACTCGCGTGCGGTCACCGACCTCAACCGTGTTCACGGAAGTGGCAATGCCCGAACTGATCAACAGTTTCTTCTGGGCGAACTGGTTGCTGGTTTCAGGCAGATCCAGAGCAATTCGGGGAGGATTGTCCGTACTGAACGCCTTGATGTCGCCAATAGGCTCGGCGAATTGAAGAGTAATAGCCGTTTGACCGTTGGACTGGCTGGTGGCCTTGACATCTTTGAGGACATTATCGGCCCATGCCTGCTGCGCCATCATTAGACAGAGAGCCGCACTCAAGAAACTGAATTTGGCAGTCAAGCCGTTCATTTCTTTTTTGAAAATATTGATCATTTCTTATCCCCACTATTTGATTCGCTCAAGGTAATCGTCGCCTGCCGTTCCAGCCAGCCGCCATTGCCATCAGGTACAAGTTCTAACAATTGAATATCGTTTTGTGTCACTGAAATAACCCGGCCATCGCTTTGGCCCAGATACACACCGGGCGATACACGGTAAGTGACTTTGTCGGGAGCCAGCACCAATGCCACTGGGCTTTTACCTGCACCAATGCTGCCGACCATGCTCAAGCTATCAAGCGTGAAGGCTTCAAGCGGTTGACGGCGGCGGTTCAAATCCGGGCTCGGTCCACCACTACTCGACATCCGGTTCAAAGGTGGCTTGCCGAACGGATCGCGTAGCCCCTCGGGGGAATACACCACAACCGGTGGATCTTCGATCAAAGGCAGTGGATCCAAAGGTGGTGCCGGACGGTTTTTTACCGTAACCAGCCACTCGCGCAAATCGCTATCGCCTTTGGTACAAGCTGTCAGCGACAGAATTACTGCCAGGAAGCCAAGGCGGGTAAGCTGTTTCTTCAAGCTCATGGGGCACCTCCTTCAACCGTTTCGGTGGCGCCGCTTTGTTCATCCGTCTCGAGATAGCGGTAGGTCTTGATGGTGCCTGCCATTTCCAAGAGCTCGTTATTGACGCCACGAGGACGCAGAGAAATGTCATGCATGGTCATGATGACCACGCGCGGCAAAGATGCTACTCCGCTCATGAAAGCACCGAACTGATGGTAGGTACCGACCATGCGAATGGCAATGGGTTTTTCGGCATAAAACTCTTTCGGCTCTTCCGCGCCGGGTTGGAACAGTTCGTTGGTGATGCCACTGGCAAGTGCCTGTTGCGATACATCGACGATCAAATCCGGCATTTCATTTTTACTCGGCAACTGACGCAACATCTGCTGCAGAATGATTTCCATTTGTGCCAGCTGCTGTTTAAGTGGCTCGAGATTGGCTGCTCTGGCTTGCTTACCTTCAAACTCGCTACGCAAGGCCACTTCATCACCCTCCAAGCGCAGCATTTCATCGCGCTTGTCCTTGACCAACAGGAACCAGGATGCCAGTAAAATGATGAAAATCAGAAATATGCAGACCGCATATTTTAGTTGTGTCGGCCAGGTACCGGAGGTTTTGAAGTTGATATCACGGATATCGATGTTTTTCATTGCGCACCCCCTTCAACCATTCCCGCTTCATCCGTTTGCGATTTAGTTGCTACCTTTTTGACCTGAGCGCGCAGTATGAATTCATACGGCAGTGAGCGATCGCCGCCACGCGCTTCAATGACCGTGAGGTCAGGCGCGCTGATTACTGGCGAAACCATGATGTTCTTCATGTAGCTACTGACACGGGCATTGGATTGCGCACGGCCTTGAATGGTTAACGAATCACCGGCTTGCTGAATGGTGGTGATCTGCGCACCGTCTGCAATGGTTTTGGCCAGATCGGTGAACAGGTTAACCATTTCATAGCGCTTACCCTGCAGCTCTTCGATGATGCGCTTGCGAGCCAACAGGCTCTCCTTGCGCTTATCGAGCTCTTCGATTTCCTTGATTTTAACCTCAACCGCAGCGATTTCCTGGCGAAGAAGCTCATTACGCTGCATTTGCCCGGTTACCTGACCCGAATAATAGAGGTAAACCATGGCGGCCATCAGCAGCCCAACCACCAAGGAAAGACCCAGCATGCCATTGAACTGGCGCTGCAGATGCGCACGGCGCTCTTCGCGCCAAGGTAATAGATTGATCTTTGCCATCAGTCAAAACTCCTTAAGGCAAGTCCGCACGCAATAACCAATGCCTGGGCATCCGCCGCCAAGGCATGCGCCTGGACTTTAGGACTGACCGTCATTGTGGCAATGGGGTTGGCGATAAGCGTATTGACACCCAAATGCTGCTCGACCACCTGATCCAAACCATTAATGGACGCGGTACCGCCGGCCAACACAATCTGGTCGACTTTGCTGTAATCGCTACCCGAATAGAAAAATTGCAACAGACGGCTTATTTGCTGGGCAACACCTTCCTTGAAAGGCTCCAACACTTCGGCATCGTAGCTTTCGGGCAGGCCACCCAGTTTTTTGGCTGCACCGGCCTCGCTGTAGCTTAAGCCGTATCGACGAATGATTTCATCCGATAACTGCTTGCCGCCGAATACCTGTTCGCGTGAATAAATGCTGCGACCGTCTTTAATGATGTTGAGCGTCGTAAGATTGGCACCGATATCAACCATGGCCGTTAACCCGCCGGCAGGCAGATCCAGTTGACTGAAAATCAATTTGAATGCGTTCTCAACCGCAAACACTTCCACATCGACCACTTTGGCTTCCAGCCCGGCAAACTCAAGAGCGGCCTGACGTGCTTCAACGTTTTCGGTTCGTGCGGCGGCGAACATGACATTGACCGAATCGGTATTAGGAATCGGCCCGAGCACTTCGAAATCCAGGCTGACCTCATCCATTTGATAAGGAATGTGGTTCGAGGCTTCATCGAAAACCTGCTGTTCCATGGCGTCGTCGTCAAGCCCGCCTGTAACGGTGATCACTTTATTGATGACCGATGAACCGGAAACCGCGACAGACGCATATTTGCACTTACTGCCGGATTTGGCCACAGCCCGCTTGATAGCGGCACCGACCACCTCGACCTGAGTGATGTTTTTTTCGTTGACCGAGTTGGGCGGAAGCGGCTCTACCCCGTAATGTTCCACGCGATAACGTCCAGCGACTTTACTCAACTGGAGCACCTTGACGGCCGCAGAGCTGATATCAATCCCGATTAACGGCGTTG
>JAHEBG010000179.1 GCA_024642445.1 Gammaproteobacteria bacterium
GCCTCTGGCGCGAAGTGTTGCACAGGTGGTGGGTGTGGAAGGCGATGCCGGATTGGTGGCACGTGCCGCTGAAAATGCCGAATTGAACGGCATCGACAATGCACGTTTTTTTGCAGCCGATCTGAATGAAGAAATTGTCACACAGCAGTGGAGCCGGCAACGTTTTAACAAATTGTTGATTGATCCACCGCGCGCCGGTGCTCTGGAGGTTCTCAAGCGCCTGGACCTTACCGGTATCGAGCGCATTGTCTACGTATCCTGCCATCCGGCTTCGCTGGCGCGCGATGCAGGTTATCTGGTGCAAGAGCGGGGCTACCGACTGATGCAGGCCGGAGCCATGGACATGTTTCCGCAAACGGCGCATGTTGAATCGATTGCCGTATTCGAGCGCGCCTGATGGGTATTGAAATTGAACGTAAATTCCTGTTGATATCGGACGCATGGCGGAGCGAGGCGACGTCCATAAAACGTATGGCTCAGGCGTATTTAAACGATTCTGATGCTTTGAAGCAAGGTCGCGAGCACTGCTCCGTGCGCATTCGCATTGCCGGCGATACCGCGCATTTGAATATCAAGTCGCGTGAGATGGGGCCTAAGCGTCAGGAATTCGAGTATGCCATCCCTGTACCTGATGCCGAAAGCCTTATGGCATTGGCGACCGAAGGCAAGGTCGATAAAATACGGCATTATGTCCCGCGCGACGGCGTACTCTGGGAAATCGACGAGTTCCTCGGTGAAAATACAGGGTTGGTGGTTGCGGAAATCGAGCTGACGGATGTCCATCAGGATTTCGTGCGGCCACCATGGCTAGGCAGTGAAGTTACCGAACATGGACGCTATTACAATATGGCTTTGGCCGGTCGTCCCTACAGCCGGTGGAATGAGGATGAAAAAGCATGCTGATTATCGGCGTTGAAAGCCACGTACTGACGGCGGCGGAACGTGAATACCTCAAGCACCCCGCTGTCGCCGGGGTAATCCTGTTCGCCCGTAACTTCGCCAGCAGGGCGCAGATTCAGGAGCTTTGCCAAGAGATACGCGCCAATGCCAAGCTCTATCCGCTCATTACCGTGGACCAAGAAGGCGGCAGGGTACAGCGTTTCCGGGAAGGGTATTTCAATTTGCCCAGTCTCGAACGAATCGGTGAATCAGCGGCCAAAGATTTGCCAACGGCATTGGAATTGGCCAAGCAGCATGCGTTTGTTATGTGCAGCGAAATTCTTGCCAGCGGCCTTGATTTGAGTTTTGCCCCGGTAGCCGACCTGGGGCTGGGCAATCTCGCCATCGGCAATCGCGCCTTTGCAGCTAACCCTGAAGCGGTCTCGGCCTTCGTTGCGGCCTATGTTGAAGGCATGCATGCGGCCGGCATGGCGGCCACCTTAAAGCATTTTCCCGGGCACGGCTCTGTGCGTGAAGACACCCACTTCCATCAGGCCATCGATGCAAGGGCATTCAATGATATCGAGGCCATGGATCTTCAACCTTTCAACGCCGGCTTTGCAGCCGGTGCCGATGCCGTGATGATGGCGCATGTGGTGTATCCGGAAATCGCGCCGGAACCGGCGGGTTACTCCTGGCACTGGATAAACAATGTGCTGAAATCGCATTGTGGATTCAAGGGTGTGGTATTCAGCGATGATATAGGCATGGCTGCCGCCGAGAGCGCAGGGGGCGTTGCCGCCAGAATCCAGCAACACCTTACGGCCGGTTGCGATGCGGTTCTGGCCTGCCCGCCGGCATGTGTCCCGGATGCCATCAACAGCATGCCGATAATGGATTATCCGCGGGAGCGCTTGCTGACTTTGCGTGCCAGAACCACACCGGCATGGGATACACTGGCATTGAACCCGTACTTTGCAGCTTCGGTGCGGGCACTTGATAGCGACAGGATGGCATGATGCGACACAAAATCGATGAGGTGCTTGCCCGTTCCGACCGGTTATTCGACCGGGTTGAAGTGGAAAACGCCATTGATCACATGGCAGTCCGGATCCGAAAGGATTTCAACGGCAAATTTCCGGTATTCCTCACCTTAATGCAAGGCGGGCTTTTCTTTGCTGCGCGTCTGGCCTTGGAGCTGCAGATCGATGCCGAGTTCGATTACCTGCATGCCACGCGCTACCGGGGCGAGATGGTCGGATCGGGCTTGGCGTGGCTGCATAGGCCAGCCGCGGTACTTGAGGGCCGGCCGGTGATTCTGGTTGACGATATTCTGGATGAAGGGCATACCTTGAAGGCGGTCAGGGACTGGTGTGAAGACCAAGGGGCGGCCAAAGTCAGTGTTGCGGTCATGGCCACCAAGCAACACGACCGCTGTGTGCCTGGGTTGAGCGCTGATTACAACGGACTGCTGGTTCCCGATCGGTATGTGTTCGGGTACGGTATGGATATCAATGAACACGGCAGGAACCTGCCGGGGATTTACGCACTGAAATGAAACCGGAAATTGATTTGGCGGTTATTGGCGGCACCGGCGTATACCGGTTGCCCGGGGTGCAATGGCAGCAAAGCTTAAGCCTTGAAACCCTTTATGGCGAGCCATCGGGTGCTGTACGAATCGCGCTGATTGGCGGCAAAAATGTCGCCTTTTTAGCCCGCCATGGTGAAGGGCATGCTCTGGCACCGCACCGCATCAACTATCGGGCGAATCTCCAGGCCTTGAAGCAGGCAGGTGCGTCGAAAGTGTTGGCGATTAATACAGTGGGCGGCATCACTGCCAACTATGGCCCGAGAGTGTTGGCCGTTCCCGATCAATTGATCGACTATACCTGGGGCAGGGTAAGTACCCTGTCGGAAGAGGTCGGCTCCGAAGTTTTGCATGTGGATTTCACCGAGCCGTATTCTTCCCAACTTAGAACGGCACTGCTATCCGCCTGCAACAGTGCCGGAACCGCCGTAGTCAATGGCGGTTGCTATGGCGCAACCCAAGGGCCTCGGCTGGAAACGCGGGCGGAAATTGCCCGTTTAAGGCAGGACGGTTGCGATCTGGTGGGTATGACCGGCATGCCGGAGGCCGGCTTGGCACGTGAATTGGGGCTGGAATATGCCAGCTTATGTGTCGTGGCCAATTGGGCGGCCGGCTGTGATCCGGACCCGCATGAAATTACCCTGGCCGAGGTATTGTCCAATGTCGAGTCGGTGATAGATCGGCTTCCCCCCATTCTGGCCAATCTGCTGAAATGCTAAAAACGCTTGGCAAGGCCTGATGATTTGGGCATACTTTTAAGGGTCGGCGTCTGGTGCTGGCGGTTAATCAATATATTTTCGGGGTGTAAGACATGAGTGTGGGAACGGTTAAGTGGTTCAACGATGCAAAGGGTTTCGGTTTCATTGCGCCTGAAGACGGCAGCGAAGATATCTTCGTTCATTTTTCGGCCATCACTTCCGAAGGGTTTCGTTCACTGAAAGAAGGCCAGCGCGTCACATTCGAAGTCGTGCAGGGGCCCAAAGGCAAACAGGCCGCGAACGTGGCCGGTGCTTGAGGAATTGGCGGCTTAGGCCGCCAATTTTTTTATGTGGTTTGCCGTAGTTGCTCATGATGCTCCGGATACCTTGGCGCAGAGGCTTGCTACCCGTGTCGACCATCTCGCACGGCTGAATGTTCTGCAAGCGCAGGGTCGTCTGAAGATTGCCGGCCCGCTTCCAGCAATCGATCAGGAGAATCCTGGCGAGGCCGGTTTCATAGGAAGTCTGGTAGTGGTTGAATTTGATACCCGAGAGCTATTACAAGCCTGGCTGGACGCTGACCCCTATGTAGCGGCCGGCGTTTATACGCATGTCGATATCTATCCGTTCAAACCGGTTCTGCCATGAGCGTTTCA
>JAHEBG010000180.1 GCA_024642445.1 Gammaproteobacteria bacterium
AAAAATAAAGCGACTTGGTATTGAAAGCGGTTTTGCATAAGCTCCCCTGACTGGCTTACGGCAGTAATTATTACCTTAAGTATCATGACATTGTCGCCTCGTCAAACATGCCCCTAATGTTCCGTAAGTCGCCTAAAAGAGGGCGTCTGCGCAATGCGACTAAATTTACAGAACTTGGATTTCTTTCTGTCATTGTCTATTGAACAAGTGCAGCGTCAACTTTTCTGCAGATATTTGGGGCGAGATAAATAAAAGCGTTAAAACCTGCGGTTTATCCAGTAATACCTGTCTAAAATCAGGCGCATAAGGTAATCTATAGGACATTAATCCTGACTTTTACGCCGCCCATGTCCGCCCCCGCCGAAATAGCCGAATACCCGCCGCAAACCATTGAAAAACAAGCGCAAGCCTTTTGGCAGAGCGTACGCGCCTTCGAGGTCAACGAACAATCGGCGTTGCCGAAGTTTTATTGCCTTTCGATGTTGCCGTACCCTTCGGGCGCCTTGCATATGGGCCACGTACGCAACTACACCATTGGCGATGTGATTTCGCGCTTTAAACGCATGCAGGGCTTCAATGTGCTGCAACCGATGGGTTGGGATGCCTTCGGGCTGCCGGCAGAAAACGCTGCGATCAAGAATAAAACCGCGCCGGCCAAATGGACCTACGCCAATATTGACCATATGCGTAGCCAGCTGCAGAGCTTGGGCTATGCCATTGACTGGTCGCGTGAGTTTGCCACCTGCACGCCCGAGTATTACCGCTGGGAACAGCTGATGTTCACCCGCTTGTACAAAAAAGGCGTGGTGTACCGCAAAAATTCAGTGGTGAACTGGGATCCGGTGGATCAAACCGTGCTGGCCAACGAGCAAGTGATTGACGGCCGCGGCTGGCGCTCGGGTGCGGTGGTGGAAAAACGTGAAATTCCGCAGTGGTTTCTGAAAATCACCGACTACGCACAAGAATTGCTGGACGGCTTGGACCGCTTGAGCGGTTGGCCGGAGTCGGTGAAAACCATGCAACGCAATTGGATCGGCCGCAGTGAGGGCCTGGAGATTCAATTCGGCCTGCAAGACGCCGAACCGTTGACGGTATTTACCACGCGCCCTGATACCTTGATGGGCGTGACCTATCTGGCGGTAGCCGCCGAGCATCCGCTGGCCGTAAAAGCTGCCGAAAATAATCCAGAGCTGGCCGCATTCATTGAATCCTGCAAGCAGGGTGGGGTGACTGAAGCCGAGTTGGAAACCCAGGAAAAGAAAGGCATGGCTACCGGCGTGTTTGCCGTGCATCCGCTGTCCGGTGAGCCGGTACCGGTATGGGTCGCCAATTTTGTGTTGATGGGCTACGGCACAGGCGCGGTCATGGCTGTGCCCGGGCACGATGCCCGCGATTTCGAATTCGCGCAAAAGTACGGTTTGCTCATCAAGCAGGTTGTCGATGTGCCGGGACAAAGCTTCGACAGCACGCAGTGGCAGGATTGGTACTCGGATAAAACCCAACCGGGCTTGCGTGTGGTCAACTCCGGCGAACTTGACGGAAAAAATTACGCCGAAGCGTTCGCTTACCTGAAGCACACGCTGATCGCCAACGACCAAGGCACGCATCGGATCAATTTCCGTCTGCGCGACTGGGGCGTTTCCCGTCAGCGTTATTGGGGCTGCCCCATTCCCATGATTTACTGCGCCGCCTGTGGCGCGGTACCGGTGCCGGAAGCGCAGTTGCCGGTGCGTTTGCCGGAAGACGTGGCATTTTCCGGAACCGGTTCGCCCATCAAAACCGATGCCGAGTGGCGTAAAACCGAATGTCCGCAGTGCGGTGGCGCCGCCGAACGCGAAACCGACACCTTCGATACCTTCATGGAGTCGAGCTGGTACTACGCGCGTTACACCTCGCCGGGCGCGCAGGATCTGGTTGACCAACGTGCCAATTATTGGCTGCCGGTCGATCAATACATTGGCGGCATCGAACACGCCATCATGCATTTGATGTACTTCCGTTTCTACCATAAGCTGATGCGCGATGCCGGCCTGGTGCACAGCGATGAACCGGCCTCGCATTTGTTGTGCCAAGGCATGGTCATTGCCGATACCTTTTACCGTCTGGAAGCCGATGGCTCGAAGACCTGGTTCAATCCGGCCGACGTTGCCATTGAAACCGACGAGCGCGGAAAGATCAGTGGCGCCACGTTATTGGCTGACGGCCAACCGGTATTGATCGGCGGCACCGAGAAGATGTCGAAATCGAAAAACAACGGCGTCGATCCGCAGACCATGGTCGATAAATTCGGCGCCGATACCGTACGCCTGTTTTCGATGTTCGCGGCACCACCCGAGCAGAGTCTGGATTGGAGCGAGTCAGGTGTTGAGGGCATGTCACGATTCCTGCGCCGGCTCTGGGCGCAAGTGGCGCGGCACACGGCCTTGGGCGCATGCCCGCCGTTGCAGGCGGATGCTCTGTCCGGCGATGCCAAAACCCTGCGTCGCCAATTGCATGAAACCGTGCAGAAAGTGGGCGACGACTACGGCCGGCGCCTGACTTTCAACACCGCCATTGCAGCGGTGATGGAGCTGCTGAATGCCGCGGCCAAGTTCGTGCCGCAAAACGGCAACGAACGTGCTTTGCTGCAGGAATTGTACGAATCGGTGGTGTTGCTGCTGAACCCGATTACCCCGCATGTTTCGCATGCGTTGTGGCAGCAATTGGGCCACCCGGAAACCCTGTTGGAAACCTGTGCTTTCCCGCATGCCGATGCCGCCGCGCTGGTGCGTGACAGCGTCGCGCTGGCGGTGCAGGTCAACGGCAAGCTCCGTGCTACCATGGAGGTGTCGGTCAGTGCCAGCAAGGACGACGTGGAGCGCATGGCTCTGGCCGAGCCGAATGTAGCGAAATTCCTGGACGGTCTTACCATCAAGAGGGTTATTATTGTGCCCAATAAAATCGTCAATATCGTGGCGGTGGCCTGATGCGCACCCTTGGCATTGTCCTGTTGGTCTTGCTTACAGCTTGCGGCTTTCAGCCCAGCAATGTGGTGAAACTGGCAAGCGTGGAATCCCCGTTTACGGTGGTTTCGAAAAATCCGTACAGCCCTTTGGCCGATAATATTGAACGTGCCTTGAGTGCGTCGGGAGTTCCGTTGGCGAAATCCGGCGAGCCTGGCTACACCATCACCATCGTCAAAGAAGAAAACGAGACCAAACCCTTGTCGCTCGATCAATTTGCCCAGGTACGCGAGTATGTTTCGCGTTACCGTGTGGTGTATTCGCTGACCGATGCCGCCGGAAATACCTTGATTGATGATCAGGCCGTCGAGTTACAGCGTGAATTCACCTACGACGTCAACACTTCAGCCGGCAGTCCGGCCGAACAGGAATTGCTGAAGCGTGAAATGCAGGGCGAAATGATCAAATCCATTTTGCGTCGTACCAGTGTGGTGGTGCAATCCCGCGTGCAATGAGCGTTAACAGCGACCAATTCCTGAATCAACTGCCACAAGCTGCCGTAAAGCCGGTCTATATGATTGCCGGTGCCGAAGCTTTGCTGGTACAAGAGTGTGCCGATGCCTTGCGCGACAAGCTGCGCGATGCCGGCTATGCCGAACGAACCGTTATGGATAGCGATGACAGCAGCTTCGATTGGGCTGATCTGCAGCATCAAGGCGCCAGCATGAGCTTATTCGCCAGTCAGCGACTGTTGGAATTGCGCCTGCCCACCGGCAAGCCCGGCAAAGAAGGCGCAGCCGCGATTCTGGCGTATTGCCAGCAACCGGCGCCCGATACGGTTTTATTGATTACCTGCCAGGATTGGAGTGCCAAGCAC